>JASJAL010000155.1 GCA_030067055.1 Kiloniellales bacterium
GGGTCTGGTAGGGGTACTCGGTGCGGATCGTCATGAGGTCCCGGCGCTTGCGGCTCTTGTCGCCGTCCTTCTTGCCGATGATGAACCACTCGCCGAACGACTGCTTGCCGCTGGTCCGGCCGAAGGAGTAGTCGGCCTCGACCCAGTTCTCCCCGCTCCGCTTGCCGAGGTAGATGGTCTTGATCCCGCCCATCAGCTTGCGGTGCAGGAACTGATGGTTCATGTCCATCAGGTTCTCGTGCATGAAGGAGTAGTGGCAGTCGACCCGGCGGTCCAGATAGCGGGTCTTGTACTTCGGGTTCCCGTGGGTCGGGATATCTGGAAAGGTCACGGTCTCGGCCTTGGCGATGTCGCCGGGAAAAATGAAGATCAGGCCGTAGGCTTCCCGACAGGGATAGCAGCGAACGCCGTTGGGTCGACGGACACCCGTGTCTTGGTCCTTGCCCAGGTAGGGGATGTCGATGCAGCGCCCCTCGGAATCGTAGGTCCAGCCGTGATAGCCGCAGCGCAGCCCCTTGGGGCAAACGACCCCGTTGCTGAGCGGCACCTGACGGTGGGCGCAACGGTCCTCCAGGGCGAAGCAGGAACCGTCCTTGGCACGGACCAGCACGATCGGATCCCCGGCGAAGCGCACGGCCAGGGTCTTCCCAGGCTTCAGGGATACGGACCGGGCGACCGGATACCAGAAGTCGGGATGGAGCCCGGTGCGCCGCAGGTCGACGGGTCTGGCGTCTTCGGTATGGACATAGAGGTCGGGCTTGGTCACGAGGGCCATCCGGATCGGTCCTTCTCTGGCTTTGGCTAGCGGTATCAAGAGATCCGAGCCGCGGACCGTAATCCCGTCTGCCGGCGCTCCCACACGAGTGGGGGAGACGCTTAGCATTTTCGGACCGGACCTGAAAAGCCGCGAGGCCGAACTCGGAAAAGAAATCGGCGCGGGCTGCGGCGCTCTCGACCGGCGGGCCATTGCGGCACTAAGGTTTCTAATCGGAGAACGACACCTCTTGGGAGGTTCGAAATGACCGCTCGGAAACACCGGCGACGCGGCGGTGGCTGCCGCTGCGGCGCCATCCGCTATCTCGCCGAGGGCGATCCCTTGTGGGTAGCCCACTGCCACTGCGAGAGCTGCCGCCGGTCGACCGGGACGGCCCTTGTCACCTACGCCGGCTACGCCAGCAACCAAGTGACATTCACCGAGGGGCAGCCGGCCGGCTATGCCTCCTCGCCGGGCGTCGTCCGCTCCTTCTGCGCCACCTGTGGCACCCCGATCGCCTACCAAGGCGACCGCTGGGCCGATGAGATCCACCTCCTGCTCTGCACCCTCGACGACCCAGAGAGCCTCGAGCCGCAGGGCCATGTCTACGTGGCTGAACAGCTGCGCTGGTTGAAGCTAGCCGACGGCCTGCCCCGCCACGCCGGCACCTCGTCGGAGGCCGATTAGATCCGATCCCGCTTCGACGGCCTGAAGCGCCGTGGCGCTCGTTGCTAGAACGCAACACAGCCGGCGACCCGTGTTTTCAGGGGCTCTTGGGACAGCACGGTTAAGCTTGCCCGACTCGGCAGGTCCGGGAGTTTCAAAAACTGCGGACCTCAGGAACCCGCGGCGTCGAGTTGGGCGTCCAGTCGCGGCTCAGACGCCTTCGGGGGTGGCGCAGCGGCTGCCGCGATACCAGGACTTCTGGACGCGGCCGAAGCTGTCGATGGTGAAGCGCGTGATGCAGACCACGTTCTGTTCCAGCACGGCCCTGTACTCGATCACCCGGCCGCCGGTCTCCATCGCATGAGAGCTGTCGGGTATTCCCCAGGAGGCGACGAGATTCGCCTCCGAGTCCTGGATCCAACGACCGACGTACTGCTCGTAAGCCGCAACGCGTTCCGGCGAGGGGGGCGGTGACTGGCATCCAGCAAGCAGCACGGCGCCGAGTCCGCAAAGTGCAGCGGACACGCGCCCAAGGGCCGTGGGCCGAAAACCAAAGGGCATTTCCACCTCTCTAGGGAGTCTAGGGAGAACTTGGTAAACGGAAAATCATGCTAACAAGGCTCTTCGACGCGGCACTGAAACATTTTTGTGTGCGACTTGTGCCCCCTTGCCACAGTACGTGCGCTGCAGATCGAGTCCGTGCTACAGTCACAGGATAGAAAGACGCCGCATCAAAGCGGCCGAGCTCACAGGGGGTTTTCTTGAAGCCTTTGCAGCAGGGGCGGGTCGAGGTCGTGCGCATTTCGCGTGCTCGATTCCGCGTTGGACAGCCGATCCGGCACAAGCTCTTCCACTACCGGGGTGTCGTCGTCGACGTCGACGCGACCTGTCAGGCCAGCAACGATTGGTACGACCGTCAGGCCCTGACCCGGCCGCCGCGCGACCGGCCCTGGTATCATGTCCTGGTCCACAGCGCTTCCCACATGACCTACGTCGCGGAGCGCAACTTGGAACCGGATCTCACCGGCAAGCCGATCGACAACCCGGCCATGGACGCCTATTTCGTCGGAATCGAAGGCGGCCTCTACGTCAAGGACGCCGCCGGCCACTGAGCCCGAACGGCCTTGCTGGCAGCGGCCAAGGCTGCGGAACGAGCCTTGCGCGGATCGATTGATCCATCTCAAAGACCCGGCGCCGGAAATATCGGAAAAAGATGACGAGCTTCCGCAGGCTTCGCTGCGGGACAGAGAGTTTTTCGTCTTCAACGCCGGGGGAAGACAAGATGCAAGAAGACAACGATACCGCCGAATCGGCCCAGGTTGCGTCGGACCAGACGCCCAAGGCCCCTGAGGCGCCAGTGCAAGAGGCAAAGACCGCGGCGAAGTCCCCGCCCAGGAAGCGTCCGGCGAAGAAGGCACAGACCGCCGCGAAACCGCAGGGCGGAAACGGCAAGGATCCCGAGCCTGCGGCGCATGCCCTGCTCGACCCGGAGCAGCTGCGCGAGAACTTCCAGAGCGACATCTACCCCTACAAGAACAAGATGAAGCGGGACGTCTACGAGCGCCACAAGCAGGAGCTCCAGGTCGAACTCCTCAAGGTCCAGCGCTGGGTCAAGGAGACCGGCCAGAAGATCGTCCTGATCTTCGAGGGTCGCGACGCGGCCGGCAAGGGCGGCACCATCAAGCGCTACATGGAGCACCTCAACCCCCGCGGCGCCCGGGTCGTGGCCCTGGAGAAGCCGAGCGAGCAGGAGCGCGGCGAGTGGTACTTCCAGCGCTACATCCGCCACCTGCCGACCCGCGGCGAGATCGTCCTCTTCGACCGCTCCTGGTACAACCGCGCCGGCGTCGAGCGCGTGATGGGTTTCTGCACGCCGATGGAATACCTGGAGTTCATGCGCCAGACCCCGGAGCTGGAGCGCATGATGGTCAACAGCGGCATCCGCCTTTTCAAATATTGGTTCTCGGTGACCCAGGACGAGCAGGCCAAGCGCTTCGCCTCGCGCGAGCACGATCCCCTGAAGCAGTGGAAGCTGAGCCCGATCGACCGCGAGTCGCTGCAGAAGTGGGACGACTACACCGAGGCCAAGGAGGCCATGTTCTTCTACACCGACACCGCCGACGCGCCCTGGACCGTGGTCAAGTCGAGCGACAAGAAACGGGCCCGGGTCAACTGCATGCTGCACTTCCTCAATTCCCTGCCCTACCCGAACAAGGACGTTCACATCGTGCGGCCGCCCGACCCCCTGATCGTCGGTTCAGCCACCCATGTGGTCGGCCGCGACAAGCACGTCCTCGGCGCCAGCCTTTCCTAGCACGCGCGGCGGCGGCCGCAGGGCCCGCGAAGCCGCCAGGCCTGGGAATCCGAGAGGCTGAATTTTTACCATGAAGTGAGTAACCCAGGCGGGTAGGCTCTCGTCATGGCGGCACCCGAAAGCGGCAATACGGTTAACGTCCTCTGGACCGGTGGTTGGGACTCGACCTTCCGGGTGCTTTCGCTGATCTCCGATCACGACTGCATTGTGCAGCCCCACTACATCATCGACCGTGAGCGATGGTCCTGGCGAACCGAGCTGGCCACCATCGACCGAATCATCGAACGCTGCGCACAGCCGGACCACGTCTTCAAAGGGCGGCTGTTGCGGCCGAAGGTCGAGGAGCGGGACGCGATCGCAGACGATCCGGAGATGACCGCCAAGTTCCAGGAGCTTCTGTCCCGCGACCATCTCGGCTCGCAGGGCGAATGGCTCACTCGCTTCGTGAAGCAAAAGGGCCTTCGTGGCCTGCAGCTCTGCATTCACCGCAATGATGCGACCCGGTCCTTCCTTGCCGGCCAGGTGCGCGAGAAACCGGGCTTCCCGACCAGCGTCTACGTGCTCGCCGAGGGCGTGGACCCAGCGCTTTCGATCTTCGAGGACTTGGAGTTCCCGCTTCTCGATCTGACCAAGCAGGAAATGCGGGAGATCGCCACCCGGAAAGGCTTCCTCGACATTCTGGAGCTGTCCTGGTTCTGCCATCGACCGCTGCGCGGCCCGGCGACCTGCGGCACCTGCACGCCCTGCAGCGATGCGATCGCACAGGGCATGGGGCACCGAGTCGGTTGGCGCGGTCATCTGCGCTATCGCACGCTCAGGCACCTGAAGGCCGCCTTGCCGGAAGACGTGAAGCGCCTGCTCCGGCCCGCGGTGCAAATCCTCCGGCGGAGCCAGCGCGCCAAGCTGCTGTCATCCGCGAAACGCCTGGACAATCGGGATGCCGCCGCTATACCCATCGAACGCAAAGGTGCGCCCCGATAGCTCAACTGGTAGAGCACCTGATTTGTAATCAGGGGGTTGCGGGTTCAAGTCCTGCTCGGGGCACCAACGCTCTCAGACGCTCGCTCGAGACTCTAAAGACGGCAATGGGTGCCCCGCTGGCAACCGAGGCCAATGCCATCGGACGCGGTTGGCTTCAGCGCAGGTAGATGTTCAGGTTGATCGACTTCCGCGCGCGGCCCGGGGGCAGATCCAGTGGCGGCACCGCGTGCCAGGAGATATCCGACTTGAGAAAGCCGACCAGCTTGTTCGGCGTGAAGGCCGAGCGGAAGTAGGGCTCGTGGCCGGCGAGGAAGTCGGCGCTCTCGGCCTCGGTCATCATCTGGGGGTCCCAGTCGACCCGGGTCTGCCCGCCGGGCCTGGCGCGGTAGAAGGTGGTCCCGCAGGATTCCAGCGCCGGCAGGTCGGAATCGGGGAAGTAGATCATCAGCGACACCAGCTTCTTCGGCAGGTCGGTGTGGGGTGGAATCGAATCGCCCTCCAACAGGGCGGACAGCTCAAAGCCCTGGCGAACCGGGGTCCTGTCGCCCTCAGGGCTCGGCTCGGATGACCCGGGCGGCGCCGGATAGACCCAGGTCCTTCGCTCATCTTCCGGGCGATGCAGAATGAAGGGATCCACGAGCCGCTTGAGCTGGGCCAGGGTGTCGGCCGAGGAAAACCAGGCGTAGAGGGCGTACCAGGCCGGGTAGCGCGAGATGAACTCGCGGAACTCCGGGTGCTGGTTGTTGCAGAACCATTTTCCGCCCAGTTCGTAGCGATGACCGAAGAAGCCACCCTCGGGGAAGGTGCGCGACAGGCCCGCGTAAAGCCTTGGCGGCAGGAAATTCTCGATCTCGAAAATGGTGATCGGATCGTCGAGGAAGAGGTCGCTGTCTTCGAGCCGGTCCGGAAGCCGGATGTCCGGACGGGGGATCTCCGCCGGCTGCCTCACGCCGCACCTCCGCTGGAAGTCTCGGCGCCGGGCGTCCAGTCGGACAGCGCAACCGCGATGCGGTCGATGACCCCTTGCCAGTCGCCGGGCCGGTCCTGGCGGAACAGGGTCATCACGGGGAACCAGGGCGAGGTGTCGCGGCCCTCGAACCAGTACCAGTAGAGCCCGAAACCGCGCGGCAGCAGGGTCCAGGTCTCTGTGCCGACGGCGGCGCTGACCATGCAGGTCGTGTTCGAGATCGAGATCACCAGGTCGAGGGCCGCGGTTTGCGCCGCGAAGCCGTCCATGTTCTCGAGCTGGTCAATCTCGGGGTCTTGCAGGATTTCGATGCCGGCGCGCGCTTTCACGTCGGCCAGGCCCTCGCTGCAGTCGCCGTACTGCAGGTTGACGAAGGTCGCCGGGATCGCCTGCAGGATCGGGATCCATTGCCGAAGGCCCAGGGAACGCGGCAGGCCGACCCGCGGGTTGGCGCTGTACCAGGACAGACCGATCAGGGGCCCGGAACCCCGGGCAAGGTAGCGCTGCCGCAGGCGGTCGCGAAGCGCCGGGTCGACCTCGAGGAAGGACGGCGGGGTCGGGAAGTCTTCCCAGCTGCCGCGCAGAGGCCCTGCGAGATCGGCGATCCCGACCTGGTAGTCGATTGCCGGATCGGCGGCGCGCGGGTCGGGCGGGTCCGAGCGGGCGACCACCGTCGCCGCCGGAAAGCTGCGCGCGTAGAGCGGCACCAGCCGCGGCTCGCATTCCAGGATGCAGTGCCCGGCCCGGGCGATGGCGTCGGGGATCATGCTGGCGAACATGGTCTCCTCGCCGACCGCCTCCTCGCCCCAGATCAGCAGGCGGCGTCCGGTCAGGTCTTCGCCGAGCCAGGGTTTCTGCGTGAAGGGCCGTTGCTTGACGCTGACCACGTTGGGGTTGCGGAAGCGCCAGCGATGGGCTTCCCAGGCGCGCGGCAGATCGCCCTTGAGGAAGAGCGCCAGGGCCAGGTTGTGCCAGGCCGGCGCGTAGTCGGGGTCGAGCGCGATCGCTTCCTCGCAAGCTTCGATCGCGGCCTCGAAGTTTCCGCCCTCGCGGTAGGCGCTGGAAAGGTTGCTGAGGCCGGCCGGCCAGCCGGGCTTGAGCCTCAGGGCCTCCCGGTAGGCCGCAACCGCGCCGGCGGCATCGCCGCAGCGTCGGGCGGCAAGCGCCAGGTTGAAGTGCGCTTGCGGCGAGTCCGGCTGCAGAGCCGCGACGCGGGCAAAAGCCTGGCGCGCCGATTCGGCGTCGAAGACCTGGCCGCAGGCGACGCCGAGCGCGTTCCACAGCTGCGGGTCATTCGGCCGGCCGCGCAGCGCCAGCCTCAGCGGCCCGATCGCCTCGGCGAAGCGTCCCAACTTCACCAGGATCAAACCGAGAAGAGTGTTGGCGCCCGGCTCCTCGGGCCGCACTGCAAGGACGTCGCCCAAGCTGCTCTCCGCGCCGTCGAAGTCGCCGGTCTCGGCCTGCTGCTGGGCCCTGGCAAGGAGGGCTTGCGGTGACGCTTGCCCGGCCATTTGGCGATGTCTCCCTCCGAACTCCAGCGCGCTGGCTTGGGTCTCTTATAGAGGCGCTGCCGGGATCGGCCAAGGTTCACGCAGCGCTCGCGGGTCTCGCTTGCTTGCGCATTTCGCTTGGCTGACAATGAGGACTCTCTGACCGAGTCGCAGGCTGAAGCGAAGCCACAAATGCCCTCGAAAGCCGACTACCTCGTCGTCATTCCGGCACGCTACGAATCCGGTCGCCTGCCCGGCAAGCCCCTGGTCGATCTGCTCGGCGTGCCGCTGGTGCACCGCACCTGGCATCGCTGCACGAAAGCGGTGCCGGCAGAACGCATCTACGTGGCGACCGACGACCGGCGCATCTTCGACTACTGCGCCGAGGTCGGGATCCAGGTGGCCATGACGCCGGACGACTGCCTGACCGGCACCGATCGGATCGCGGCCTTCGCCGGGGATCACCCCGCCGAGCTCTACATCAACGTCCAGGGCGACGAGCCGGTCATCGATCCCGAGGACATCACCCGCGTGCTGGCGACCGCCCGCGAGCGGCCGGGCGAGATCATCAACGGCATGTGCGAGATCACCGACGAGGCCCTGTTCCGAAACCCCTCGATCCCGAAGCTGGTGACCCGTCCCGACGGACGGCTGCTCTACATGAGCCGCGCCTCGATTCCCACGACCAAGCGCCACCTGTTCAAGACCGCCTGGCGGCAGATCTGCATCTACGCCTTTCCGCCGGAGGCCCTGGCCGCCTTTGCGGAGGCGACCTCCAAGTCGACCCTGGAGGCCGTGGAGGACATCGAGATCCTCCGTTTTCTGGAGATGGGCTACGAGGTTCGGATGATTCCGCTCTCGGACAGCTCCGTCGCCGTCGACACGCCCGACGACATACCCCGGGCCGAGGCGGCGATCCGCGCCCTCGGACTCGAAATCCTGGATTGAGATTGCGGCGGCCCGGCGCGGGGCCATTCCCGGGCTAAGCGTCCTCGCGCTTGCCGTAGAGCATGGTGATGTTGATCCGCCGGTGCTCGTAGCCCGGGCGGAAGTGAAGCGGACCGGTGGCGTGGAAAAGGTCGGAGTTGAAGACCACGATCCGGTTCTGGCGATGGGGCACCTTGACGCAACGGGCATCGTGTTCGGAGAGGAAGGCCCGCATCGCCCCTTCGTCTGCGTTGTACTTGGTGAAATCCCAGTCGGCCGGCGCTTCCTTGTCCCAGACCTCGAGGCCGCCGGTCTCCGGCTCGAGGTTGCTGCCGTCGGGCGTGATCCAGAAGTTGACGTTCACCGCGGCGAAGTCGGCGTGCATGGGAATGCCCGAGAGCCGGCTGTCGTACTTGAAGGCCCAGAGCTTGCGCAGGGTATGATGCTTGAAAATCCCCGGCAGCTTGAGCCGTAGTTCCTCCGAGATCTGGTACAGCAAGGGCGATGCGAAGCCGTCGTCGAAGAAGGCGCCCAGGTAGCCGTTGCCGTAGCGGTACTCGTACCAGATGGTCGATTCGAGGCAGAAGCGCCGCAATTCCTGCAAGGCCTCGGGAGTCAGGAAACCGTCGGCGAAGGTGATACCCGGGGCGTTGCGGGCGTAGTCGGCCTCGATCTTCTCGCTGTCGAGCGAAGGGTTCACGGCCCTGGGTGAGACCGCCGGCGAGCGCTCGCAGACAACGAGCCGATTGTAGCTGGGCTGCAGCGCCGGTAGCCGGTCCCTCGGAATGTCGACCACGTGGGACAGGTCGCCGGCCGTGGGCAGGGCCGCGAGCGTGTCCTCGTAGGCCCGGATCGTCGGGTCGAAGTCCGCCGGCAGCTTGCCCTGCGTTTTGAGATAGTGGAACTGCTCGATGTCATGCGTGAGCTTCGAGGCGCAGGTCTGATAGGACAGGGGATCTCGGCTCGGCGGCCCGCCCGGCGCACGCCGGGCCTTCGTGCCTTCGTTGAAGGCCTGGAAAGCCTCTTTGACTCGACCGAGGTCGAGCAGGCTGTTCCCCAGGTTGCGCCAGGCCTGGTCCAGCCGCGGATCGAGCTCCGCGGCTCTGCGAAAGCAACGCGCCGCCGCCTCGTCGGCGCCGAGGTCGCGCTGCACCCGGCCCAGGTTGTAATGGGCCAGCGGCTGCTGCGGATCGAGGGCCACGGCCGATTCGAGGGTCCGCCGCGCTGCGTCCAGATCGCCCTGTGCGGCCAAAAGCCCGCCGAGGTTGATCTGCAGGTTGACGTCGCTCGGCGCGTGCCGGAGTGCCTTTTCCAGCACTTCGATGGCTTGGTCGGCGGCCTCGCGCTTGGCCAGCAGCGCGGCCAGGTCCATCGCAGCGGTCGAAAGAGTGGGATGGGCCGCGAGCAAGGACCGGAGCGCGGCCTCCCCCTCCTCGCTCCGCCCGGCGTGGACCAGGGCGCGCGCGAGGTTGAGACGCGCACCGGCATGGTGCGGCGCCATCGCGACCACACCCTCCAGGACCGCAAT
>JASJAL010000019.1 GCA_030067055.1 Kiloniellales bacterium
CTGATCAACCTGGCCCACGGCTCGCTCTACATGACCGGCGCCTTCGTCTGCGCCTGGGTCGTGCAGGCGACCGGATCCTTCTGGCTCGGGCTGGGTGCCGGGTTGCTGGCCGCCGCGGCCGCGGGCGCGGTGGTGGAGATGATCGTGATCCGGCGGCTCTATGACCGGGACCACCTGGACCAGGTGCTCGCCACCTTCGCCCTGATCCTGATCTTCAGCGAAGGGACTCGCTGGGTCTTCGGCGACCGGCCGCTCTACCTCGACATCCCGGAGGCTCTGTCGGGCGCGGTCACCCTGCCGGGCGGGGCCGGCTATCCGATCTATCGCCTGGCGATCATCGTCGTCGGCGCGCTCCTCGCACTCGGGCTCTACCAGCTGATCGCGCGGACCCGACTGGGCATGCGAATCCGCGCCGGCGAGAGCGACCGCGAGATGATCGAGGCGCTGGGGGTCGACATCAAGACGCTCTATACCGTGGTCTTCGCCTTGGGCGCCGCCCTGGCCGGCATCGCCGGGGCCTTGGTCGGCGCCCTGCAGTCGGTCGAGGTCGGCATGGGCGAGCCGGTGCTGATCCTGGCCTTCGTCGTCATCGTCGTCGGCGGCATCGGCTCGATCAAGGGCGCCCTGATCGGCGCGATCCTGGTCGGGCTGGTCGACACCCTGGGCCGGGTCTTTCTGCCGCGGGCCTTCGCGCTCTTTCTTCCGAGTGCCGAGGCGACGGCGGTCGGCTCCGCCCTGGCGTCCATGGCGATCTATCTGCTTATGGCGCTGGTACTGATCTGGCGGCCCAGGGGCCTGTTCCCGGTCCATGCCTAGGCTGAACCGGGAAAACCTGGTCAACGCGGCACTCGCCGCCCTGCTGCTGGCGGCGCCTCTGATCGCCTTCGCGCTGGACGAGCCCTTCTACGTCTCCTTGGCCACGCGGGTGGCGATCCTGGCCCTGGCCGGGGTCGGCCTGAACCTGGCGCTGGGCTACGGCGGCATGATCAGCTTCGGGCACGCGGCCTTCTTCGGCCTCGGCGGCTACGTCGCCGGCATCGCGGCAACGCACGCCTTCGACGGCTCGGCCTTCCTCGCCTGGCCTTTCGAGATCGGCGGCACCGACCAGATGCTGGCGATCTGGCCTCTGGCCATGCTGCTCGCCGGGCTGGTGGCGGCGGCGATCGGCGCGGTCTCGCTGCGCACCTCCGGCGTCTACTTCATCATGATCACCTTGGCCTTCGCGCAGATGATCTACTATCTGGCGATCTCGCTGCCGACCTACGGCGGCGAGGACGGCCTGCCGATCTACGTCCGCAATGTCCTGCCGCTGGTCGACAGCGGGCGGCCGCTGGTGCTGTTCCTGGTCTGCTTTTGCCTGTTGATGCTGGCGCTCTTCGCCAGCGCACGCCTGGTCGGCTCACGCTTCGGCGCCGCCCTGCAATGCGCCCGGCAGAACGAACTGCGCCTCGCTACGGTCGGCATCGCGCCCTATCCGATCAAGCTGACCGGCTTCGTGCTCTCCGCCATGATCACCGGCCTGGCGGGCGCGCTTTTCGCCGACCTCAACGGCTTCGTCGGCCCCTCGATGCTGTCCTGGCACCGCTCGGGCGAAATCATGATCTTCGTCATCCTGGGCGGGGTCGGCCGGCTTTTCGGACCGCTGGCGGGCGCCGCGCTCTTCATCCTGCTGGAAACCCTGATCGGCGGCATGACCGAGCGCTGGCAACTGGTGCTCGGCCTGATCCTCCTGGGCGTGGTGCTCTTCGCGCGCGGCGGGCTGATCGGCCTTGCGGCGGGAAAGGCGCGCCATGGCTGAGCCGCTCTTGGAGCTCCAGTCCCTGCAGAAGGCCTTCGGCGCCCTGCGCGCGACCGACGAGGTCTCCCTTGCGGTCGAGCCCGGGCAAATCCACGCCCTGATCGGCCCGAACGGTGCCGGCAAGTCGACGCTGATCGGGCAGATCGCCGGCACCTTGCGCCCCGACGCCGGCCAGGTCCGGTTCCGCGGTCGGGACATCACCGGCCTGTCGGTCGCGCGGCGGGCGCTGCTCGGCCTGGGCCGGACCTTCCAGATTTCCTCCCTTGCGATGGAGTTCTCGGTCCTGCGCAACGTGTTGCTGGCAGTGCAGGCCCGCAGCGGGTCGAGCTTTCGCTTCTGGTCCCCGGTCCGCCACGAGGCCGCCCTGGTCGAGCCGGCGATGGCGGCGCTGACCCGGGTCGGGCTCGAAGCCCGCGCCGAGGTTGCGGCCGAAGCGCTGTCCCACGGCGAGCGGCGGCAGCTGGAGGTTGCCATCGCCCTGGCGATGCGGCCGGCGCTGCTCATGCTCGACGAGCCCATGGCCGGGCTGGGGCCGGAGGGCTCCAAGCGCCTGGCCGGCTTTCTGCAGGAGTTGAAACAAGAGACCGCGATCCTGCTGGTCGAGCACGACATGGACGCGGTCTTCTCCCTCGCCGACCGGATCTCCGTCCTGGTCTACGGCCGGATCGTCGCCTCCGGCACGGTCGAGGAGGTGCGCGCCTCGCCGATCGTGCGCGAGGCCTACCTGGGTGCCGAGGCATGCTGACGGTCAACGGACTCGAGACCTTCTACGGTCCTTCCCAGGCGCTCTTCGGGGTCGAGCTGGAGCTGGGCGAGGGCGAGATGGTGGCGCTGCTCGGCCGCAACGGCATGGGCAAGACCACCACCCTGCGCTCGATCTGCGGCCTGACCCCGCCGCGCCGCGGCGAGGTCGTCTTCGAAGGGCGGAACTTGGCGGGGCTGCGCGGCTTCCGGATCGCGCGCCTGGGCATCGGCCTGGTCCCCGAGGGCCGGCGCTGCTTTGCCAACCTCAACGTCTGGGAGAACCTGGTGGCGACGGCCCGCGGCAGCGGCTGGACCCTCGACAAGGTCTACGCGCTCTTTCCCCGTCTGGAGGAACGCGCCGAGCAGTCTGCGCGCACGCTCTCCGGCGGCGAGCAGCAGATGCTCGCCATCGGCCGCGCCCTGATGACCAACCCGAAGCTCCTGATCCTCGACGAGGCCACCGAAGGGCTGGCGCCGATCATCCGTCAGGAGATCTGGGCGGTCATCGCACGCCTCAAGGCCCAGGGCCTCTCGACCCTGATCGTCGACAAGAACCTCAAGGAGCTGGCGCCCCTGGCCGACCGCTGCATCCTCCTGGAGAAGGGCCGCACGGTCTGGCAGGGCGTGCCATCAGCGCTGCTGGCCGACGTCGATTTGCAGAACCGCTATCTGGGAGTCTGACCATGGCTGCCTACGACACCGAAGGCGCCGATGGCAAGGCACGAGACCAGCCCCGGAACGTCCTTTCAACCCGCCGCCCCGTCCTGTCGGGCGCCTGAGTCAGGAGAGACCGCTCATGCATCAGCTGCTTCATCCCGCGAACTGGAAGCCGGCCAGCGGCTACGCCAACGGCATCCTCGCCGAGGGACGGACCATCCACGTTGGCGGCCAGATCGGTTGGACCGGCGATCAGGTCTTCGAGGCCGAGGACTTCGTCGGCCAGACGGAGCAGGCGCTCAAGAACATCGTCGCGATCGTCGCCGAGGCCGAGGCGCAGCCGGAACACATCGTCCGCCTGACCTGGTACGTCCTCGACAAGCGGGAATACCTGGGTTGCCTCAAGGAGCTCGGGGCCGCCTACCGGCGGGTCATGGGCCGCCACTTCCCGGCCATGACCCTGGTCCAGGTCGGCGCCCTGGTCGAAGACCAGGCCAGGGTCGAAATCGAGGCCACCGCGGTCCTGCCCTGATGACCTCAGGCCCCTCGGTGCTTGAAGCTGTCGCGGCGGAAGCTGTAGAGCGCCGACGGGTCGACCGCGACCTCCACCACCGCCGGCTTGCCGCAGGCCAGGGCCGTGGCGACGGCGTCGCCCAGCTCCGGCAGGCGCTCGACCTTGAAGCCGGCCGCGCCGTAGAGCTCGGCGGCCTTGTCGAAGGGCGGGCTGCCGACGTCGGCGCCGATGTAGCGCTCGCCGAAGAAATCGCGCTGATAGGCTTTCTCGGCGCCCCAGCAGCGGTTGTTCATGACGATGGTCACGGTGCCGATGCCGTGATCGACGGCGGTGCTGAGCTCCGAGAGCGTCATGCCGAAGCCGCCGTCACCCATCAGGCTGACCACCGGGCGGTCCGGCCGCGCCAACTTGACCCCGAGGCCGCAGGCGAAGGAGAAGCCGACTAGCCCGAAGTCGAGCGGCGTGAAGAGGCAGGGCGGCTCCCAGTAGTTCAGCGCGTCGGTCGCCTGCAGGCAGAGCGTGCCCGCATCCAAGGTGAGCGCTGCGTCCTTCGGCAGAGCCTTGCGCAGCTCCTTGAACAGGCCGGAGGGCTGGATCGGGTGGGGCTCGGTCGCGGCCTCGGCATCCCGCTGTTCCAGGTAGGCGGCGCGTTCCGCCTTGAAGGCCCGGGTCCAAGCCTCGACCTCGGCGCGCCTGTCCAGCTTAGCGAGCGCGTCGCAGAGCTGCCGCGCCGCGGTCGGCGCGTCCGCCCAGATTCCGACCGCGACCGGGAAGTGCCGGCCGATCGCGGTCGGTTCCAGCTCGACCTGGATGATCGCGGCCTGCTGGTTGATGTTCTCGTAGGAATAGAAGGTCGAGTTGAAGCCGAGGCGGGTGCCCAGCGCCAGGATCACGTCCGCCTCCCTGGCCAGGCGCGACGCGACCGAGTTGCCGCGCGGACCCATCTGGCCGGCGTTCAGGGGATGGCCGAAGGGAACCGCATCGCCGTGGCCCGGCGCGGTGACGATCGGCGCGTTCAGGGCCTCGGCGAGCGCCAGCGCCTCGGCATGGCCGCCGCTGTTCTTGATCCCGCCGCCGGCGACGATGACCGGCCGCGCCGCGCCGCGCAGCAATTCCGCGGCCGCTTCGATCGCGTCGGCCGCCGCCGCGGGGACGCTTTGGCAACGGTACGCCCTCGGCTCCTGAAAGTCCGGGACCGCCGCGGTCGCCGCGAGGACGTCGCGCGGCAGGTTGAGCTGGACCGGCCCGCGCCGCGGCGTCAGCGCCACCCGAAAGGCCTCGCGGAACATCTCCGGCACGCGCTCCGCCGAGGTGGCGGTCCAGGTCTTCTTGGTGACCGGGGTGAAGAGCGCCTGCTGGTCGACCTCCTGAAAGGCGCCGCGGTAGACGTGCCCGGAGGACAGAGCCCCGGCGATCGACACGACCGGCGAGAAGGCGGCCGCGGCCTGCGCCAGCCCGGTGACGAGGTTGGTCGCGCCGGGTCCGTTCTGGCCGGCGAGCATCACCCCGGCCCGGCCGGAGGCGCGGGCATAGCCGTCGGCCATGTGCGTGCCGCTGCGCTCGTCGTGCACGCCGATGTAGGCGATCTCCTCGGCGTCGTAGAGCGCGTCGAACATCTCCATGGTCGCCGAGCCGATCAGGCCGAAGACATGCTGGACCTGCTCTACCTTGAGCGATTCCACGGCGGCCTGTCCGCCCGACAGCTTCCGCATCTTGAGTTTCCCTATTCGACAGGTTTCACGGGGTTCATCCAGTGACCCGATCCAGGAACCGCAGCAGGGCTTCGGTGAAGAGTGCCGGCTCCTCGACCAGCCCCATGTGCTGCAGCCGCGGGACGATGACCGTCTCGGCGCCCGGGATTTCGGCCGCGATGGCGTGGGACATGGCGGGCGTGCTGCCGCTGTCCTTCTCGCCGGTCATCACCAGTGTGGGTGCCGTGATCGGCGGATCCGGGCGGATCAGCTCGGTCACGCCGGCGGCCAGGACCATGCAGCTCTGCGGATAGCTCGCCGCGTCGTTGCCCGCGCGCCACCGCCGGATCTGCGCCATGACATCGGGCCGATCTTCCCGGAACTCGGGCGTGAACCAGCGCTCCAGCGCGGACTCGATGGTCGCATCCGAGCCACCGCCGACAACCTGCGCGGCGCGTTCCTCGACCAGCCTCTGCGCCTCGGGGCCGCGCTCGTGCGGCGAGTTGAGAATCGCGAGCGCGGAGACTCGGGAGGGATGGTCCAGGGCGAAGCGGCGGTTGATCATGCCGCCCAGGGAAAAGCCGACGACCGCGCAGCGCGCGATGTCGTGCTCGTCCAGAAGGTCGCGCAATTGCTCGGAGAAGACCGACAGCGAGGCGGTCGCGGGCGGCGGCGCGGACTCGCCGTGCCCGAAGAGATCGTAGCTTAGCACGCGGTAGCGTTCCGCCAGCGCCGGCTCGTGCCACTGCCAGATCTGCCGGTTCAGGCCCAGGCCGTGGATCAGCACCACGGCGGGCGCGGTAACAGGGCCGCTCAGCTCGTAGGCCGTTCCCTTGCCGTCGCGCCCTTGCATGGTGCCCGCTCCCGCGGAGGTTCGAGGCTCAGGCAAACGCGGGGATGACCTCTTCGCAGAACAGCTCCATCGAGCGCTTCTGCTCCTTCAGGCCGAGTCCCATGCTGGCATAGTAGATGAAGGCGTCGACCCCGAGGGCCTGGTAGCGCATCAGCTTCTCGATCACCTGGTCGGGGGTGCCGAACATCAGGTTCTCGCTCAGCATCTGCGGGTCGTATTCGTCGCGGTTTTCCAGCTCCTCGAAGGGAATCTGCTTCGGAAAGCCGTTCTCGACATCGCCGAGGTTCTTGAAGAGGTTCTCGAACTGGGACAGCTGGCGCTGCGCGGCGCGCACCGGCACGTCGCGCTCGTCGCGGCTGTCGTAGACCGCCGTGTGGCGCATCATCGAGAAGACCGGCCGCGCCTTGCCCGGATGCCGCGCCATGGCCTCGTCCAGGCGGGACTTGTAGAGCTCAGCCTCCGAGAAGGGCCGGGTCAGCGGCCAGGACATGATGTTGCAGCCGTGCTCGACCGCGTAGTCGTAGGTGATCGGCGCGCGCGCCGCGACCCAGATCGGCGGATGCGGCTTCTGGACCGGCTTGGGCACCGAGGTCGAGGTCGGGAACTGCCAGAACTCGCCGTCGTGGGCGTAGTCGCCGGCCCAGAGCGCCTTCAGCGCCGGCAGCATCTCGTGCATGTAGCGCCAGGCGTCCGACTGCTTCAGGCCCGGGCGCATGCGGTCGAACTCGCGCTGATAGGCGCCGGAGCCGATGCCGAACTCCAGCCGGCCGCCGCTGATCAGGTCGGTGAAGGCGGCCTCGCCGGCCAGGTCGATCGGGTGCCAGTAGGGCGCGACCGCGACCGCGGTGCCGAGGCGGATGCGCTCGGTGTGGGCCGCCCACCAGGTCAGGATCTGGAAGGGGTTGGGCGCGATGGTCATCTCCAGCGCGTGATGCTCCGCCGCCCAGGCGATGTCGAAGCCGCCGCGGTCGGCCATCTGCACCATCTCGAGCGTATGCTTCGCGACCTCGTCCATGCCGAGGCCGTCGTCGATCCGCTCGAGGTTGATCGCGAGGTGGAATTTCATGCGCTTGGCCTTTCGCTGTTGCCCTCTATCGCCTTGGATCGCGGTCAGCGCGACACGAACTGGCTGCCCAGCGGTTCGTCCGAGGTGTTCATCCAGACCGTCTTGGGGCGCGTGTAGTCGTAGATCGCCTGGAAGCCTGCCTCCCGTCCGTAGCCCGAGCCCTTCACGCCGCCGAACGCGGCGATCGGCGAGATGACCCGGTAGGTGTTGACCCAGACGATCCCCGCCCTCACCGCCTTCGCCATGCGCAGGGAGCGCGCGCTGTCGCGGGTGAAGATTCCGGCCGCCAGGCCGTGCTTGGTGTCGTTGGCAAGGCGGACGGCTTCCGCTTCGTCCTTGAAGCGCTGCACCGTCAGGACCGGCCCGAAGAGCTCGGTGTCGACGATCCGCAGGTCCTGCCGCGGGCAGGCGAGGATGGTTGGCTCGTAGTACAGGCCGTCCAGGCCGTCGGGCCGCTTGCCGCCGCAGAGGATCTCGGCGCCTTCGCTCTGGGCCTGAGCGACCTCCCGTTCGATGTTCTCGAGCTGGCCGACGGTGCAGAGTGGGCCCATCTGGGTTTCCTCGGCCAGCGGGTCGCCGATCAGGATCTCTTGAGCCTGCGCCGTCATCCGGTCCAGAAAGGCATCGGCGATGCCCTCCTGCAGGTAGAGCCGCGAACTGGCCACGCAGCTCTGCCCCGAGGCCCCGAAGATCCCGGCGATCGAGCCGTTCACCGCGCTCTCGATGCTGGCGTCGTCGAAGACGATGAAGGGCGACTTGCCGCCCAGCTCCAGCGACACCTGGGCCAAATTCTCGGTACTGTTGTGCAGGACCTGCCGGGCCGCCGCCGGCCCGCCGGTGAAGGCGATCCGCGCCACCAGGGGATGGGCGGTCAGGGACTTGCCGCAGGGGTCGCCGTGGCCGGTCACGATGTTGACCACGCCCGGCGGGATGCCGGCCTCCGCGATCAGGCGGCCGAACTCGAGCATCGCGGCGGAGGCGTGCTCCGAAGCCTTCAGGACGATGGTGTTGCCCGCGGCCAGCGCCGGGCCGATCTTCACCGCCGAGAGAAAGAGCTGCGAGTTCCAGGGCACGACCGCGGCGATCACACCGAGCGGCTCACGGGCCGTGAAGACGAACATGTCCGGCTTGTCGATCGGCAGGGTCTCGCCGCTGACCTTGTCGGCGCAGCCGGCATAGAAGTGGAAGAACTCGGCGATGTACTTGGCCTGCCAGCGGGTCTCCTTGAACATCTTGCCGGTATCGATCGACTCCGTCCGGCCGAGCGCCTCGGACTGCCCGGCCAGGAGGTCGCCCAGCCTGCGCAGGCAGTGGCCGCGCTCGGTCGGTGTCATCCTGGCCCAGGGGCCCTCGTTGAAGGCCCGGTCGGCGGCGCGCACGGCCTGGTCGACGTCTTCGGCCGTGGCCTCTGGAACCCGGCACCAGACTTCGCCGGTGGCCGGGTTGATGCTGTCGAAGGTCTTGCCGTCGGCGGCGGCGACCCATTCGCCGTCGATCAGCATCTGACAGGTTTGAAGGTCGGTCATGGCTCTACTTTTCCGATCCGGCGCGACGATGCAGCGCCCGGCTAGTCCGCCGCGGGCTGTTGCGGAACGACGCGATGATAGGCGCCGTCGAGATAAGCCAGCGGCGCGCGTGCGCCCTCGCGCACGTCGACGACATGGCCGATGAAGATCCGGTGCGAGCCGGAGTCGACCATTTCCTGCAGGACGCAGGAAAATGTAGTCGCGCCCGCGATGGCCGGTCCAGAGATCTCCGCCGGTGCGCAGTCGACCCCGTCGAAGCGGTCGGCGACGCAGTCGTCGTGACGGCCGGCGAAACGGTCCGCGATGTCCTCGCGCAGCTGCGGCAGGACGTTGACGCAAAAGGCACGGTTCGCCGCGACCGAGCGGGCGATGCGGCTGTCGGCCTTGAGGCAGACCAACGCCGAAGGCGGATCGGCGGAGACCGAGCAGAAGGCGCTGACGGTCGCGCCGTGGCGGCCCGCCGGACCGTCGGTGGTGACGACGGTGACGCTGCTGGCCACCCGGCGCATGGCGCTGATGAAGGCCGCGCGCGGAACGAGGTCGCTGGTGCTGGATGCTTTGGCTTGGGTCATGCCGAGGCCTCTCTGAGGGTGCCGGATTCCTTGGTGGCCGGCAAAAGCATGGCAAAGCCTTAGATATTTGAAAAACGAAATATTATGCATTATTAGTTCGGATTCTTCGAACTTTAGGCGGCGAGCATGAACCTGGCCGGACTTCAGACCTTCCTGGCGATCGTAGAGACCGGCAGCCTCGTGCGGGCATCCGAGCGGCTCAACGTCACCCAGTCCACCGTGACTGCGCGCCTGAAGGGGCTGGAGGAGGAGCTCGGCCAGACCCTCCTGCACCGCCAGAAGTCCGGCGCGCAGCTGACTTCGGCCGGCCTCAAGTTTAAGCGCTATGCCGAGGTCATGACCGAGCTCTGGCGCCAGGCCCGGCAGGACACCTCGCTGCCCGCGGGGATCGAGGCGATCTGCAACATCGGCTGCCACATGGACCTCTGGCCGGGCCTTGGGCGGCGCATGTTCAACACGGTCCGCCGCGATCATCCCAAGACCGCGCTCTCCGCCTGGCCCGGCGAGCAGGCCCAGCTTCAGCACTGGCTCGGCACCGGCCTGGTCGACGCCGCCTTGACCTTCCAGCCCTCGGCGCACGAGACGCAGACCAGCCGCGCGCTGCGCGACGAGCGCCTGATCCTGGTTTCGACCCGACCGGACAGCCCGTTGCGCTTCGACCCGACCTACGTCTACGTCGACGCCGGCGAAGACTTCGGCCGGCGCCACGCCGCCGCCTATGCCGACGCCGGCGTTGCGAAGGTGCGCTTCGGCTCCGCCGTCTGGGCGCTGGACCACCTGCTGGAGAACGGCGGCTCGGCCTATCTGCCGGCCTACCTCGCGGAGCCGCAGATCGCCGCCGGCCGGCTGCACGCCCTGGCCGGCGCGCCGGTCTTCACCCGCACCGCCTTCCTTATCACCAACGACGCGGCCGCCGCCAACTGGCCCTGGCTGTCCGAGCTGATTGAGGCGCTTTCGAACTGATCGCTCAAGCGCCGATCGACATCAGCGGATTTCAACGGCGGGCGCCTCCCGCTCGGTCAGGAGCGAGGATCTTCAATTCGGTCCTACCCAATCCCTGATGCCGCTTCGCGCGATGGAGTAGGAACTGGCTCACGAAAGCGCGCTGCCGGCATTCCCCTTTGCGGGCTTTGGAATCGAGTATTGGGTGCTGAACCTTGCGGTTTCTTGCTAGCTTGGTCGGAAGGGCTGAAGCTGGGTCGGTGACTGGTTGGAAGAGGCCGGCCGGATCGGCCCTCGGCCCGGCGCAGGGCGAAGGAGAGGTCGAAGACATGGAAATGATGGAAGGCGAAACGGCGGTGTTCGATGAGCTCGACCCGGAGCCCCGACTGCTAATGGGTCCCGGGCCGGTCGATGTCTACCCGCGCGTCCTGCGTGCCCTCTCCGCGCCCATGCTCGGCCAGTTCGATCCGCAATTCACCGGCTACATGAACGAGGTCATGGCGCTGTACCGCCAGGTCTTCCACACGAGCAACCAATGGACCTTTCTGGTTAACGGCACGGCGCGCTCCGGCATCGAAGCCTGTCTGGCCTCGATGGTCGCGCCGGGCGACAAGGTCCTCGTGCCGATCTTCGGCCGCTTCGGCCACCTGCTGACCGAGATCTGCCGGCGGGTGGGCGGCGAGGTCGTGAACATCAAGACGGATTGGGGCACGGTCTTCGAGCCGGACCAGGTCGCCGACGCCATCCGCAAGCATGACCCGAAGGTGGTCGCCGTCATCCACGGCGACACCTCGACGACCATGGCGCAACCGCTGAAGGACATCGGCGCGGCCTGCCGCGCTGCCGATGCTCTGCTCTATGTCGACGCCACGGCGACTCTCGGCGGCATGCCGGTCGAAGTCGACGAATGGCAACTCGACGCGGTCAGCGCCGGCCTACAGAAATGCATGTCTGGCCCGCCCGGCACCGCGCCGGTCACCTTCAACGAGCGAGTCGCGAATGCGGTCACCGCGCGCAAGCACACCGAGGGCGGCATCCGCCCGGAAGACTATGTCGCCGCAGCGGGGCCGGTCATCAGCTCCAACTACCTCGATCTGCCGATGCTGATGGACTACTGGAGCCCGCTGCGGCTGAACCATCACACTGAGTCGACCAGCATGCTCTATGCCGCGCGGGAATGCGCCCGGGTCGTCCTGGCGGAAGGCCTGGAGCGAGGCCAAGCCCGCCACCGCATCGCCAGCCATGCCCTGCGTCAGGGCCTCGAGGCCATGGGCTTGGAGCTCTACGGCCAAGCCGAGAACCGCATGTCGAGCGTGACCGGGGTCTATATTCCCGCCGCCGCCGGCGACGGCGAGCAGGTCCGGGCCGAGATGCTCAAGGATTTCGGGATCGAGATCGGCACCTCCTTCGGCCCGCTGAAAGGCAAGATCTGGCGCATCGGGACCATGGGCTACGTCTGCCGCAAGGCCAATGTCCTGCGCTGCTTGAGTGCCTTGGAAGCGGTGTTGCGCCGCAATGGATTCACGCCGCCGCCGGGGGCCGGCGTCGACGCGGCCTACGACGCCTATGACGCGGAAGGCGCCTGAGGCGGCCGCTAAGGGGGGAGCTGGGAACATGGTTGAGGACAATCCCAAGACGCTGATCGGACAGCCGCTTGTGGTCGTCAACCTGGGACTCAAGAGCTTCGCGCTGGAGCTGGAGCAGCAGGGGGTCGAGGTCCTGCACGTCGACTGGACGCCGCCGGCGGGCGGCGATCCGAAGCTGGCCGATCTGCTGTCGAAGCTGGGAGTCTGAGGAAGGGGCGCCCGCCGGAATGGAGAAAATAGACAGCGCCAATCGGGAAGCCCTGCGCCGCATGCTGGGCGGCGATCCCATTCTGCGAGACGTCCTGCCTGCGGGCGAGGCCATTCCGGGGCTGAAGGAAGGGGTGATCCTGCACGCCGGCCCGCCGATCGGCTGGGATCGCATGTGCGGGCCCATGCGTGGCGCGGTCACGGGCATCGCGGTCTTCGAAGGCTGGGCGCCGGACCTCGAAGCCGCCGCCGAGATGGCGGCCGGCGACGCCTTCGAGTTCCATCCCAACCATCACTTCGATGCCGTCGGCCCCATGACCGGCATGACCACCCTCAGCCAGCCGGTGATGCTGGTCGAGAACCGGGCCTTCGGAAACCGTGCCTACTGCACCCTCAACGAAGGTCTCGGCAAGGTCATGCGCTTCGGCGGCAACGACGCCGAGGTCCTGACCCGACTCGCCTGGCTGCGCGACGACTTCGGCCCGGCCCTGGGTGTTGCGCTGCGCGATGGCGAGGGCGTCGCGCTGAAGCACCTGGTGGCCCGTGGCCTGGCCATGGGCGATGAAATGCACCAGCGCAACGTCGCCTGTTCCGGCCTGCTGTTGCGCGAGCTTGCGCCCGCCCTGGCCTGCAGCGCCCGGAACGGTAATACCTTGGCTGCGGCCCTGGCCTTCATCGGCGGCAACGATCAGTTCTTCCTCAACGTCGCGATGGCCATGGGCAAGGCGATCATGGACCCGGTCCGCGACATCGAGGCCAGCAGCGTCGTGACCGCCATGTGCCGCAACGGGACGGACTTCGGCATCCGGGTCAGCGGGACCGGCGACACCTGGTTCACCGCGCCCGTCGAGATGCCCGAGGGCCTGTACTTTCCCGGCTACACCGCGGCGGACGCCAACCCTGACATGGGCGATTCGACCATCGTCGAGACCATAGGCCTCGGCGGCTTCGCCATGGGGGCCGCGCCCGCGGTGGCCGGATTCGTCGGCGCCGGCGCGGCCTCTGCGGCCGGTAACTTCACCCGTCGCATGCGGGAAATAACCCTCGACGAGAACCCGGAGTGGACCATCCCGGCGATGGACTACGTCGGGGTGCCCAGCGGCATCGACCTCCGCCTGGTGGTCGACACCGGTCTGGCGCCGACCATCAACACCGGCATCGCCCACAAGGAGCCCGGAGTGGGCCAGGTCGGTGCCGGCATCGTGCGCGCGCCGATGAAGTGCTTCGAGATGGCGCTGCTGGCCTTCGCTGAAACGCTGGGTGTGGCATGAGCGTGGTCATCAACGAGGTCCGCAAGGGCTTCTACCTGGATTCCGTCGCCTTGATGCGCTTCTCGCGCAGCATCGCCGAGATGGATGGAATCGAGGAGGCGGCGCTGATGATGGCGACGCCTTCGAACCGGGAGATTATGGCGCAGGCCGGTCTCCTGAACGCGGAGGGCGATGGGGCTGGGGGCGGCGACCTGATCGTCGCCATCCGTGCGGCGACGGAGGAGGCCGGCTCGGCCGCACTTGCGCAAGCGCTCGGCCTGCTGGAGCAGCGGCGCGCGCCGGACGGCGGGTCGGCGGCCTGGCACCCACGCAGTCTGCGCGCAGCCGCGGAAGCCATGCCGGACGCTAACCTGGCGCTGATCTCGGTCCCCGGCGCCTTCGCTGTCGCCGAGGCCCGCAAGGCCCTGCGCCGAGGTCTTCACGTCATGATCTTCAGCGACAATGTCGCCATCTCCGAAGAGGCCGCCTTGAAGCGAGAGGCGCGCGAGCGCGGCCTCCTGGTCATGGGACCGGATTGCGGCACGGCGATCCTCAACGGCGTGCCCCTGGCCTTCGCCAACGTGGTACCGCGCGGAGACATCGGCATTATCGGCGCCTCGGGAACTGGCGTGCAGGAGGTCTCCTGCTTGATCGCGCAAGGCGGCGGCGGCATTTCCCAGGCGATCGGCGTCGGCGGCCGCGACCTCAAGGAAGAGGTCGGCGGCATCACCACCTTGATGGCGCTGGACCTCCTGGGACAGGACCCCGAGACCCGGCATATCGTCGTCGTCTCCAAGCCGCCGGCACCGTCGGTGGCGGCTCAGGTGCTGGATCGGCTCCAAGCGCAGGGCAAGAGCTTCACGATCTGCTTCATCGGGGCGGAGCAAGAGGAGTCGCCGGCCGGGGGCCGCCTGGTCACGACCTTGAAGGCGGCGGCCGAAGACGCCCTGGGCGTCGAAGCCAGCGGTTTCGAGATGGCGCCCCCGGTCCGGCCGGGCGTCGGCGGCAACCGGCTGCGCGGCCTGTTCTCGGGCGGCACGCTCTGCGCGGAGGCTCAGAGCATCCTGCGGGCCAGTGGCGAGACGGTCGCCTCCAACGCGCCGATCCCCGGGGTTTCCGATACCGCCGCCGCGGAGTCCGGCCATCTCCTGCTCGACCTGGGCAGCGACGAGTACACGCAAGGCCGGCCGCATCCGATGATCGCTCCCTCGGTCCGCGACGAGGCCCTGAGCGAGGCTCTCCTCGATCCCGGGATCGGCGTGATCCTGCTCGATCTGGTCATCGGCTACGGCGCTCACGACGATCCCGCGGGGCA
>JASJAL010000142.1 GCA_030067055.1 Kiloniellales bacterium
GGCGAGTTGACGTTGATGTTGCCGAGGATGACGCAGTTCTGCTCGACGAAATCGGCGCCGAAGAGGATCCGGCACATCTCGATCGAGTCGGCGGCCCGCTCTGCCGCCGTCACCGAGCCCATGAAGGCTTTGTCCGACCAGCGCATGTGCGCATAGACCATGTCGAGGTGGCGCTTGTTGACCGGGATGTCGACCGGCTCGCAGATGGTGCCGCCGGAATGGTGCAGCCAGGGCGACAGGTAGGCCAGCTTGACGAAATTGGCGAAGTCCTCGATCGCGCCGTAGCGCCGGCCACCCTCCAGGTCGCGCACGAAGGGTGATCCATAGGCCGGCGAGAAGACCGTGTTGTCGCCACCGATCACGACCGAGCGCGCCGGGTTGCGGGCGACCTGGGTGAAGCGGCGCGGCGCCGTCCGGCAGAGGTGCCCGACCTGGCCCGGCTCGAAGCGCACGCGCGGCCCGACCACCTCGGCGCCGGCTTCCTTGAAGAGCCGCAGCGCTTCCTCGTCGCCGCGGAACTCGATGCCGACCTCCTTCAGGATGCGGTCGGCGTGGGCCTCGATCAGGGCGAGGCCCTCCTCGCTCACCATCTCGTAGGTGGGGATCTGACGGTGGATGTAGGCCGGTCCCGTGACCGGCGCGCGTTCGCGCCGGGCGCGGCGGCCTGCGCGTCGCTCCAGGGGCGGAGTCTCCGCCGTCTCGCGGCGTTGTCGGGCGGCTGATCTGGCCATGCTGCCTCCCTCCGGCACATCGGTGCCAAAGCGGTCCTTTTCATCAGGCTAACTCAGGGCCCAAGCCCTGTGAATTTGGAAAATCCTGAGCCTTTGGATAAGCTCAACTTATGGATAGCCTGCGCAGCCTGATCCCCTCACCCAGCGGCCTCTTCGCCTTCGAGGCCGCGGCCCGCCACGGCAGCTTCACCCGCGCCGCCGAGGAACTCGGCGTGACCCAGGCCGCGATCAGCTATTCCATTCGCCAGCTCGAGACCGCGCTTGGCGTGACTCTGTTCCACCGGCGCCACCGCGGCATCGCGCTGACCGAGAACGGCGAGCGTTTCTTCCACGACCTGGCCATCGGCCTCGCCCACATCCGCCGCTCGGCCGAGACCCTGAAGCGCCAGCGCGGCGACCGCCACGTGACCCTCTCCGCCTCGACCGCCTTCGCCGGCTACTGGATGGTGCCGCGCCTGGCCCAGCTGCGCGAGGCCCATCCCGAGATCGACCTGCGCCTGCAGACCTCGGACAAGGACGTCGACCTGCGGGCCGAGGGAATCTCGCTCGGCGTCCGCCTGGGCAACGGCGAATGGCCGGCCTACGAGGCGGCCTTGATCGCGCCCGAGGAGATCTTTCCGATCTGTAGCCCGGCCTACCTCCAGGCCGCCGGCGCGCCCCACGACCTCGCCGAGCTGGCGCGCCACAAGCTGATCCACCTCGACGAGCCCTTCCGGCCCAGCCCGACCTGGCGCGACTGGTTCGCCGCCGCCGGCCTGGACCAGGCCGACCGGGGCGGCGGCCTGCGCCTCAACGACTACGCCCTGGTCCTGCAGGCGGTGCTGGAAGGCCAGGGCGTGGCCCTGGGCTGGCAGCACCTGACCGCGCCCCTGGTCGAGCGCGGCCTGCTGATCCGACCCCTGCCCCAGAGCCAGGTCACCGGCGCCGGCTTCTACATCGTCTGGCCCAAGGGCCAGACCCTCTCGCCCCAGGCCGCCACGGTCCGCGACTGGATCCTGGCGGCTTGAGGTGCGCTCGCCAGGACCGGGAGGCATGCTAGAGTTGCCGCCGAGCGAGGGAGGAGAGACAGCGGCATGCTGCAGGGCTTCGAGGGTGCGCCGAGCGTCGGCAGCTTCGACTACATCGTCGTCGGCGCCGGCTCGGCCGGCTGCGTCCTGGCCAACCGGCTGAGCGCCGATCCCGAGGTCTCGGTCCTGCTGCTCGAGGCCGGCGGCAAGGACAGCTACATCTGGATCCACATCCCGGTCGGCTACCTCTACACCATGAACAACCCGCGCACCGACTGGTGCTTCAAGACCGAGGCCGAGCCGGGTCTGAACGGCCGCGCCCTCCACTACCCGCGCGGCAAGGTCCTGGGCGGCTGCTCCTCGATCAACGGCATGATCTACATGCGCGGCCAGGCCCAGGACTACGACCAGTGGCGCCAGATGGGCAACCAGGGCTGGGGCTGGGACGAGGTCCTACCCTACTTCCGGCGCTCCGAGGACCACTACGCCGGCGAGAGCGAACACCACGGCACCGGCGGCGAATGGCGGGTCGAAACGCAGCGCCTGTCCTGGGAGATCTTGGACGCCTTCCGCGACGCCGCAGCCGAGGTTGGCCTGCCCACGGTCCAGGACTTCAACCGCGGCGACAACGAGGGCGTCGGCTACTTCCAGGTCAACCAGAAGAAGGGCGTGCGCTGGAGCACCGCCAAGGCCTTCCTCAAGCCCGTCGCGGACCGCCCGAACCTGACCGTCCTGACCCGGGCCCAGGCGGCCCGCCTGCGCTTCGGCGGCCGGCGGGTGACCGGCCTCGACTTCTGGCGCGACGGAAAGCCGGCGCGCGCCGAGGTCCGGAGCGAGGCCGGGGGCGAGGTGATCCTGGCCGCCGGCGCCATCGGCTCGCCACAGCTGCTCGAGGTCTCGGGCATCGGCCAGGGCGAGCTGCTGCGCGAAAAGGGCATCGAAGTCCGCCATGAGCTGCCCGGGGTCGGTGAGAACCTGCAGGACCACCTGCAGGTCCGGATGGTCTTCAAGGTCCGGAACACGGTGACCCTGAACCAGCGCGCCAACAGCCTCGTCGGCCGCGCGGTCATGGGCCTGGAGTACTTCCTGTTCCGCCGCGGGCCGCTGACCATGGCGCCTAGCCAGCTCGGCGGCTTCGCCAAGAGCGATCCCAGCCGGGCGACGCCGAACCTGGAGTATCACATCCAGCCGCTGTCCTGCGACCGCCTCGGCGGCCCGCTGCACCCCTTCCCGGCCTTCACCGCCTCGGTCTGCAACCTGCGCCCCGAGAGCCGCGGCTCGGTCCACATCAAGAGCGCCGACCCGAGGGAAGCGCCGGCGATCCGGCCCAACTACCTCTCCGATCCCGCCGACCGCCAGGTCGCCGCCGACGCGGTCCGTCTGACCCGCAGGATCTGCGCCGCCCCGGCCCTAGCCCGTTTCGAACCCGAGGAGTACAAGCCCGGGACCCACATCCACAGCGACGAGGACCTGGCCCGGGCCGCCGGCGACATCGCCAGCACCATCTTCCACCCGGTCAGCACCTGCAAGATGGGCCAGGACGACCGCGCCGTGGTCGACCCGCGCCTGCGGGTCCGCGGGCTGGAGGGCCTGCGCGTGGTCGACGCCTCGGTTATGCCGACCATCACCTCCGGCAACACCAACTCGCCGACCATCATGATCGCCGAGAAGGGCGCGGACATGATCCGCGAGGACCGCAAGGCGGCGCGCAGCCGGGCCGCTTGAGGCCAGCCCTGTCAGCAGTCGGGTATTTCTCCGCTCAGCCTGTTGCCTCGCGGCACGCGGTCGAACCAGTGTGCCCAGGCCTCGGCGTCGCTGCGCGGCGCCAGATCGATCATGTCGCCGCCCAGCGGAGCTTCGCCGCGCTGCAGTCGCAGGCGCCGCTCCGGCCAGCTTCCTTCTTTCAGCACCAGGTCCAACTGCCCATCCTCGAGCGCTAGCCGCGCCCGGGACGCACCCCTGACCCCGTCCCAGGCAAAGTCCCAGGCATCGCCCTCCGCCGCGCCGGCGCCCAGGACCATGAGCCTGGCGGAACGCAGTGGTTGCCCTTTCGCGAAACGCCGGGCCGTCCCGACCGCATAGAGCCCGTCTTGATCCCGCCAGAGCCAGAGCTGAACGATCTCGACCCGGCGCAGACCGCAATCGACGTGACCGAAGGACCCGAGATAGCTCAGGCTCTCGGTCCGGGGCGCTGGATCGATGGGCGGCGGAGCCTTCGCGAAAGCGACGGGACGGTCCCGGAAGGTCAGCGTCAGCTGCGTTTTGCCCAGCCGCATCACCGTCACGGGCCGGGGCGGAAGAGAGATCGTCGGGCGTGCCTCGGTCAATTCGCCGATCCAAGTTGTGCCATCGCCGCCCTCCGCGCGGCGCAGGCCGACGGCCGAGACAAAGTCCAGGGTCTCCGCGTCACGGAGCCGGCGGAACAGCCAGACCCGGCCCTCGGCGTTGATGATCAGGCGCGTCGCCAGGGAATCGCCGTCGGACAGCCAGTGCCCGGCCGGCAGCCCCTCAGGCGCCGGCGCGAAGGGGCCGTAGTGCTCGTCGTGGACCTCCGGGCTGCGGAAGCCACCTTGGGCGACGAGAACCAGGCCTTCCAGGAAGCGTGCCTGCTCCCGCTCTTCCGCGTGCCAGAGGTGGACTGCGCCGCCCAGGAGCACCAGGAGCGCGGACGCATAGGCCAGGGCAAAGCGACGCCAATTCGCGGCGAAAAGCAGGAGCGCCGTGACCGCATGGACGCCGGCGAGGACCGGCGCCCCGAAAAGGATGTCGATCCGGATCGCCTCGGCCGACCCGAACCAAAAGCGCGTCTCGTAGAGGCACGCCATCAGGCCGAGGCCGACCACGACCCATAGCCAGAGCCGCAGAGCGCCCTTGGCGCGCAGGGCCGGCCAGAGCAGGGGCGGCCAGAGGCCCAGCAAGACGAGGTAGAGGAAATAGAGGTCCATGGCGGCTAGCGGCCCGGGTCGCTCGCGTCGGGCATCCTTTTTGCACCCGAAGCGATGGCCGATGGCTTAATCCGGCATCAAAGCTTCGTGATTCGAGGGCTCGGATGCCGACGGCTCTGCTCGAGGACCGCAGCTAGACCAGGTCCAGGCGGAAAGCCCCCGCCCTTCGCCGCCTTGACCTTCCAGCTGCTGGAAGCACTAGGTTCCCAAGTATTGCCGATTGGTCCACTTTGGTGGGGTCTGTCTGCGCCCATGAAAGTCAAAGTCTGGCAAGTGGTGACGCTGGTCCTCGGCCTCGCGCTGACGGCGGCGGGCGCGGTCCTGCTGTTTCAGGCTCAGGCGCCGGCCCACGTCTCGCTGCTGACCCCCGAAAACCGCGATGTCGTCCAGGCCGGCCAGCGGATCTACAGCGAGCACTGTGCCTCCTGCCACGGTGCAGAGCTCGAAGGCCAGCCGAACTGGCAGTCGCGCCGTCCGGACGGCCTGCTGCCCGCCCCGCCCCACGATTCCAGCGGCCACACCTGGCACCATCCCAGCGACCACTTGATCCGGCTCACCAAGTACGGCCCGCAGGCCTTCGCCGGTCCCGACTACAAGAGCGAGATGCCCGCCTACGAAGGGACCCTGAGCGACGCCGAGATCGTCGCCGTGCTGTCGTATATCAAGAGCACCTGGCCGCCCGAGATCCGGCAACGGCACGACGAATTCGAAGCCCGGGCCGCGCAAAAATGAGTGGCCGAGCCAATCCGCTCCGCCGAGACGGCCGGGGCCGGCCAAGCGTTAATCAATGCTTGACGCCGAGGTTTCAAAATCCGGACAGGTCTCCTTGCGCCTTGCCAAGAGGAACCCGAGGGATGCCGCAGCTGCATTTGCCCAAGCTCCATCTCCGTAGTGCCATTCTCCTTCTGTGCCTCTGCGCGGCGATTCCCTTGGCGGCGGCCCACGAAGGGGCCACGGGGATCGTCAAGGAGCGCATGATGGCGATGGAGGGCGTCGGCAAGGCGATGAAGGAGATCAAGGCGATGCTTCGCGGGCAAGCGGCCTACGATGGGCGAAGCTTGGCGATCCTCGCCCGTCGCATTCGCGACCAAGGCGGCGCGACGCTGACTGGGCTCTTTCCCGAGGACAGCCTGCGCCACCCCTCGAAGGCCTCTGCGGAGATCTGGCGACGCTGGGACCTCTTCGAAAGGCTGGCCCAGGGCCTCGGCACCAGCGCGGAAGCGCTGGCCGTCGCGGCCGAGCAATCCGCAACCAAGGCTCGGCCCGATGATGCTTCCGGAAAAGACTCCAAGCAAAGTGCGAATGCCTCGGCGGACGACGTCGGTTCACCGGCCGTGGAGCTGCCCATGGCGGAATTCGCAAAGCTGGCAAGAAGCTGCGCGGCCTGCCATCGTGAGTTCCGGATCAAAGACTAATGGCATCGCCGCCTGCGCACAGAGGGCGACGTCACAGCAACATCTGCCAAACGCGAGCGAAATGAATCGACGACACTTCCTTTCGACGGCGGGCTCGGCCTTGAGCCTTTCCGCCCTGGCACCGAGCCTGGTGCACGCCGTCGGCACGCCGGAGCCCAAGGTGCTGGAGGCCCGGCCCGCGACCGCGCCGCTGATGGGCGACGCGGCACCGCCGGCCGCGGTCTGGGCCTACGACGGCAAGGTGCCGGGCCCGGTGATCCGAGTGAAGCAGGGCGAAGAGTTGCACCTGCGTTTCGATAACAAGCTCGAGCAGCCCTCGACCATCCACTGGCACGGCATCCGCATCGACAACGCCATGGACGGTGTCGCCGGCCTGACCCAAGCGGCGGTGCCGCCGGGCGAGAGCTTCGACTACGTCTTCACCCCGCCCGACGCCGGTACCTACTGGTACCATCCGCACAATCGGACCTGGGAGCAGATGGCCCGCGGCCTCTACGGCCTGCTGATCGTCGAGGAGGCCGAGCCACCGGCGGTCGACCGGGACCTGGCCCTGGCCTTCGACGACTGGCGCCTGGGCGAGGACGGCCAGATCGACGAGGCCAGCCTCGGCCACATGAGGGACTGGTCGCACGCCGGCCGGCTCGGCAACTGGCTGACCGTCAACGGCGTGTCGCAGCCGGAGATCCCCTTGCGCCAGGGCGAGCGCCTGCGACTGCGCCTCGCCAACTGCTGCAACGCCCGGGTGCTGTCGCTGCGGCTCGACGGCCACGCGGCCTGGCTGGTGGCGCTCGACGGCCAGCCCATCGCCCCTTACCAGCCGGACGACGGCGTCATCACCCTGGCTCCGGCCCAGCGGGCCGACCTGATCGTCGACGCCGCGCTCCGTCCCGGCGCCCGCACAGCGATCCTCGAGGTCAGCGGCCAATACGCGCTCGAGGCCGGCTACCTCGCCTACCAATCCGAGACGGCCCTACGCGAGGCGCCACTGCCGCCACCCGCCGCCCTGCCGGACAACCCCCTGCCGCGGGTGCTGGACCTGAACGGCGCCCTGCGCCAGGAGCTGCTGATGGAAGGCGGCGCCATGGGCCGTATGGCCGGCGCCCGCCACAAGGGCCGGCGCATGGGGATGCGCGAGCTGGTCGACCAGGGCATGGTCTGGGCCTTCAACGGCATCGCGGGCATGACCGAGGAGCCGCTGCTGCGCGTCGAGCGGGGCCGCACCGCGGTGATCGCGATGATAAACGACACCGCCTGGCCGCACGCCTTGCACCTGCACGGCCATCACTTCCGGGTCGTCGAGCGCAACGGCGAAGCCCAGGGCGACACGCCCTGGCGCGACACCGTCCTGCTCGAGCGAGACGACAAGGCCAGTATCGCCTTCCTCGCCGACAACGCCGGCAAGTGGATGCTGCACTGTCACATGCTGGAGCACCAGGCCGCCGGCATGGCGACCTGGATCGAGGTCGTGGGGTGATAGATCGGCGGGAGCCGGCGGCACTGTTCGAACGATTTGCGGGTTGCCTTCTGGGCGGAGCGGTCGGAGACGCGCTTGGCGCCGCAGTCGAGTTCCATTCTCAAGAGGAAATCACCGAGGAGTTTGGCACCGGCGGCATTCGGGACTTCGCCTCTGCCTACGGCCGGCGCGGTGCGATCACGGACGACACGCAGATGACTCTCTTCACTGCCGAGGGTCTCATCCGCGCCGCCTTGCAGTCCACCGAGGGCACGCCCTACGACGCGACAGTTTCGGTGCACTCGGCCTATTTGCGCTGGCTCACCACCCAGGACGAACGGCCACCTGATCCCGGTCAGGATCACCTGTCGAATGGCTGGTTGATCGGAATTCCCTCCCTGCATGCCTCTCGGGCTCCTGGCTTTAGCTGCCTCTCGGCACTACAGAGCGGGCGGATCGGAAGCATGGCTGCGCCGATCAACAACAGCAAAGGTTGCGGCGGGCTCATGCGCGCTGCACCGGCCGGCCTGATGTCGGCCGGCGACGCCGATCTGGCATTCCGCCTGGGTTGTGAGACGGCGGCAATTACCCACGGTCACCCGACAGGGTTTCTTTCCGCCGGCGCCTTTGCGGTAGTCATCAACCGACTGGTCGCTGGCGAGACACTCGCCGCCGCCATCGCGAACGGCCGAGAACGACTTCTGAAGGAAAGCGACTCAGGGGAGACCCTGTCGGCAATCGACACGGCTCTCGTCAAGGCCGACGCGGCACCGCTCCCCATCGAAGAAGCCGGTCTCGGTCAGGGCTGGGTGGCGGAAGAGGCCCTTGCGATCTCGCTTTACTGTGCCTTGGTCGAGCAAGACTTGGAGGAAGCAGTCGTTCGGGCGGTCAATCATTCCGGCGACAGCGACTCGACCGGAGCGATCACGGGAAACCTCCTCGGCGCCGCCCAGGGGATTGGCGGCATTCCGGCCCGCTGGCTGGAGCATCTGGAGCTTCGGAGGGAAATGCTTCGCCTTGCCGAAGACATGACGGCAGTGGTCAGCGGTCGAATCGAGAGTCCGCCCGACGGCGACTGGTTACGGAACTATCCGCCCGGCTGAGCCCTCAGACTGCAGGAATCCTGCAGTAACATCTGCTTTGCCCAATCGTCACCCGACATCGGCCGAACCGATCGTGTCCAATAAAGAGCATCAGGCATCGCAGCGGCCGAGGAATTGGACCAGCGCCCGGCGATGCTCTTCCTCGTTCAGGGCCGCGATGTGCCTGCCACCTTCGAGTTGCCACAAGGCCTTCGGTTCCCCGGCGGCCTCGAAAAGGGCCTCGCCGTGGTGCGGCGGTACGATCCGGTCCGCTTGTCCGTGGATGACGAGAACGGGTGTGGGACTTATCTCGACGATCGCCTCCGCCGGGCGGAAGTCGTCGGTCATTATCTGTGCCAGCGGCCACTGCAACGGCCAGGTCAGCCAGACGGCGGCCAGCTTTTCCCGGGTGATCCCACGGTAGTCCGAGGGCGCGCCTTCAATGACCAGCGCCTTGATCTCGTGCCGCCGCGGCGAGGCCGCCAGCGCCGTCAACGCGACCGCGCCGCCCAGGCTCTGGCCGAAGACGATTACATTCTCTGGCGCAATCTCCTCCTTCGACAGCAAAGCATCCAGCGCCGCGTCGAAATCGCGTTGCAGTCCGGACAAGCTGGGTGCGCCCGGCGAGCGGCCATAGCCACGATAATCGAAGATCAGCACGCCGTAGCCCGCCGCCGGAAGCCAGGCGACGATCGGCAGGTGCGTGCTTACGTTGCCGGCATTGCCGTGCAGGAAGAGGATGCTGCAGCCGGTATCGCGGTCCGGCTCGGCGGGCAGGAACCAGCCGTGCAGCGCCAGCCCGTCGGACGTATCGATGCTAAGCTCCCGGTAGGAAAGCCCGAGGCGACCCGGATCGCCGGCCAGTTGTGACTCCGGATAGAAGAGCAAGCTCTCGCAGGCAGCGAGCATCAGACAGGCCGCGACCGACAGGACGATGCGTCCGGCCCTAGTTGCCGGGTTCCTGGATCCTGACTCTGTTGCGCCGCCCATTGTCGGGAGCTTGCTAGGGCCTCTCGGCCACTTCAAGGCCCTAGGCCACGCGCCGTCCGCCGCCTCGCTTGCGCCCGCTTCCGCAGTAGCTTTCGTGCAGGAAGCCCATCAGTGCCTGGATGTCGTCGCGGGCCAGGCTGTAGTGGATGGTCTGGCCCTCGCGCCGGGTCTTGACCAGGCCGTCCTTGCGCAGCAACGCCAGCTGCTGCGACATGGTGGGCCCGCG
>JASJAL010000143.1 GCA_030067055.1 Kiloniellales bacterium
GTCATGCGGTGGGAGGACTGGCCGGTCCCCGACCCCGGGCCCGGCGAGGTTCGGCTGCGCCACACGGCCATCGGGGTGAACTTCGCGGACACCTACCATCGCGGCGGCATTTCCCATCCCTGGCCGGTCCCGCCGTGTCCTGTCGTCATTGGCTTCGAGGGTGTTGGCATCGTCGACGGCCTTGGTGAGGGTGTCACCGAGTTCAAGTCAGGCGAACGCGTTGCTTATGGCATTCCTCCGCTCGGCAGCTACGCGGAGGTGCGCAACTACCCGGCCGATAAGCTGCTGCACCTGCCCGAGGGCCTGGACGACCGGAAGGTCGCGGCGCTGCTGATGAAGGGCATGACGGCGCACTATCTCCTGCACCGGACCTACAAGGTGCAGCCGGGCGACACTATTCTCGTCCACGCGGCAGCGGGCGGCATGGGGCTGATCCTCTGCCAGTGGGCCAAGGCGCTGGGTGTGACCGTGATCGGCACGGTCAGCACCGAAGAGAAGGCCGAGGCGGCCCGTGCCGCCGGCTGCGACCATCCGGTGGTCCGCGCCAAGGAGAGCTTCGTCGACAAGGTGCGCGAGGTAACCGACGGCGAGGGCGCGGCGGTGGTCTACGAGGCCATCGGCAAGGACACCCTGCAGGACTCGCTCGACTGCTTGCGGCTCATGGGAGTCTGCGCCGCCTACGGCCACGTCTCGGGCCCACCCGACCCGGTGGACATCATCCAGGACCTCGGGCGGCGCGGCTCGCTCTTCATCACGCGCCCGGCCATCATGCACTACGTCGCCAAGCGCGCTGACCTCGAGTGGACCGCGCGGGACCTCTTCAAGGCGATCGGCGACGGCATTCTCGATGCCAACATCAACTACGAGTATGCCCTGAAGGACGCCGTCAAGGCGCACCAAGCAATCGAGAGCGGCAAGACACTCGGGGCAATGGTACTGATCCCATGATGTGGGTTCGCCGGCACCGGCACAGGGGTTCACAGGCTCATCCGATAGATCGAAGGGGCTGGCAAATGCAAAGAGGGTCTTCAGAATCCCTGTTTCCTCGCAGATCTTCCCTGCTCCGATCAGAAAATTCCCTGTTCCTTATGCTGGGGAATTGGGCAAGCAATGGCAGCGAAAGTAGTCTGTTAGAGGGGAGATGGGGGCGAGATTCGGGCCTAATGCGCGAAAATCCCCTGTTTTTTCCCTGTTGAACAGGGAATTTGGTGGAGACAGGTTCGCTCGAGACTGCCTGCACCGCCACCAAGTCCTCAAATCTGCAGTTGGTCGCGCCTCACCCCTTTTTGGGGGCGAAGGGCGCGGCGGCGCCGGCATAGGCCTTGGGGCGAGGCCTTGCGTAGCCGCCCAGGTTCGTGGTCGTCAGGCCAAGACCGGCGAAGCTCTCGGCCAGGGCGACTGCGCAGGCAACGCCGTCGAGCACCGGGAGGCCGTGTTCGCGCGCCAGCGCCTCGGCCAGATCGGTCATGCCCGCGCAACCCAGCACTATGGCCTCGGCGCCGTCCTCCGCCTTCGCGGTCTCGATCTCCTGGGCGATCCGACGGCGCACCTCCGGGCCGTTCCCTTCCAGGTCCAGCACGGGGATCTCGGAGGCCCGCACCTTGGCGCAGCGATTTGCCAGGCCGTATTTCTGCAGGTTCTGCTCGATCGCCGGAACCGATCGGCCGAGCGTCGTGATCACCGAGAACTTGTTGGACAGGAAGGAAGCCGTGTGGAACGCGGCTTCACCGATGCCGATCACGGGAAGGCTGGTGATACAGCGCGCCGCATCCAGACCGGTATCGTCGAAACAGGCAATGACCACGGCGTCGGCGTGTCGATGCTCGGCAATCTGGGAAATCACCCCCGGGACGCTGAAGGCCTCGTCATAGAAGCCTTCGATGCTCTCCGGACCGTCCGTCGGATTGACCGCCAGGATCTCGCTTCCGGGGCGCGCCGCCCGCCGGGCCGCTTCGGCGATCTTGTCCGTCATCGACGGCGTCGTGTTCGGGTTGATCACCAGAATGCGCATCGTCTCATCGCCCATCGGTTACAACTCGCCGCCGAGATAGAGCGCCCGCACCCTGTCGTCCTGAAGCAGCTCCTCGGACACGCCCTGCAAGGCGACCTCGCCGGTGGCCAGGGCATAGACGCGATGGGAGATCCGCAGCGCCATGCGGGAGTTCTGCTCGACCAGCAGCACGCTGACCTTCTCGTCCCGGTTGATGGCGACGATCGAACGGGCGATGTCCTGCACAAGCTTTGGCGCGATCCCGAGCGAGGGCTCGTCGAGCAGCAGCAGCCGGGGCTTGGCCATCAAGGCCCGCCCAATGACCAGCATCTGCTGCTCGCCGCCGCTGAGCGTGCCAGCGCCTTGCGAGTACCGCTCCTTCAGTCTGGGAAAGCGGCCGAGGACCATCTCAAGGGTTGCGCGAATTCCCGCCTTGTCGCTGCGGGAGAAGGCCCCCATCAGGAGGTTGTCCTTAACCGACATGAAGGGAAAGACACGCCGGCCCTCGGGCACCATGGCAATGCCCATCTTGACGATCTCGTCGGCACCGACCCCGTCGATTCGATTGCCTTCGAACGAGATCTCGCCTCGCTCGATCTTCTGCAGGCCCGTGATCGCGCGCAGGATCGACGATTTCCCGGCGCCATTGGCGCCGATCAGCGCGACGGTCTCGCCTTCGTTCACCTCGAGCGACACGCCTTTGAGCGCGTAGACGTGATCGTAATAGAGCTCGACGTCCGAAAATCTGAGCAGAGGGCTCATGGCCTAGAACCCGATGGCATCGTCTTCGATGCCCAGATAAGCCTCGATCACGTTCTCGTCCTGCTGGATCTCCGTCGGCGTGCCTTCCGCGATCTTCTCGCCGAAGTTCAGGACGACGATCCGGTCCGAGATCTTCATGACCGCCGACATGTCGTGTTCGACCAACAGGACCGTGACGCCGCGCTCCCGCAGCCCCCGCACCATCTCCACGGCATGCATGGTCTCGTCGTGGTTCATGCCCGCGAAGGGCTCGTCGAGCAGAAGCACCGCCGGATCGGTCGCCAGCCCGATCGCGATGCCCAAGGCCCGCAAATGGCCGTGAGGCAGGTTGCTGGCCAGCTCGTCCTTGATCGCGTCCAGACCCAGGAAGGCCAGGATCTCGTCGGCCGAGCGGCCGAACTCCAGCTCCTCGCTTCTGGCGACCGAGGACGCCAGGAAGTAGCCGAGCAAGCTAGCCTTGGCGCGCAGGTGATGGGCAACGATGACGTTGTCCCTCACGGTCATGTTCTTGAAGATCGTGGTCTCCTGGAACGTTCGCACGACGCCCATGCGCGCGACCCGATGCGGCGCCAGGTTGGAAATGCGCTGGCCCTTGAACCTTACTTCGCCCTCGCTCGCCCTGAGAAAGGAAGCGATGAGCTTGAAGAGCGTCGACTTGCCGGCACCGTTGGGGCCGATCACCGATAGGATCTCGCGTTCCCTGACAGAGAAGGACACGCCGTTCACGGCGACCAGCCCGCCGAAGCGCTTGCTGAGATTGATGACTTCCAGAAGCTCGCTCATCGCCTAGGCCTGCCTCCTTCCGGGCCAGCGAAGGCTCAGCAGGCCGTTCGGCAGCACCACCATCAGGAAGATCAGGACGCTGGAATAGATCAGCAGCTGGAACTTTCCGGCCTGAAACAGGAGGTCCCAGCCGAAGTACAGGACGAGCGTGCCCAGCATCGGGCCGAAGACGTAGCCCAAGCCACCGAGAAAACAGTTCAGCATGAAGTTGATCGAATCGACCACCGTGAAGCTCGATGGGTAGACCGACTGGGAGATCGCGACGAAGATCGCGCCGCCAATGCCGCCGAGGAAGGACGACACCGAATAGGCGATGATCCGCAGATAGGCGATGTTGACGCCGATCGAGGAAGCCAGCTCCTCGTTCTGCTGCAGCGACCGGCAGAGATGCCCGAGCCGGGAGTTCACGAGCCGGTAGACGCCAGCGAAGCACAGAATCATCAGGATCACGGACAGATAGTAGAAGGCCGGTTTGACGTTATCGAGCGTGGCGAAGTCCGGAATCAGGGTCACGCCGAACAGCTCCACGGCACCGGGCAGGGGAATGCTCACCATTCCCTTTGCGCCGTTCGTGATCGGAAGGGCCAGCGCCAGAAGCCTGGCGACTTCCGTGAGCACCAAGGTGATCATGGCGAAGTAGACGCCGCGCAGGCGCAGGATCGGCAGGCCGATCAGGACGCTGGCCGCCGCGCAGAACAGTCCGGCGATCGGCAAGGTCAGCCAGAAGGAAACACCGTACTGGACGACCAGGATGGCCGAGACGTAACCGCCCATCAGCGCGTAGGCGCCTTGGCCGATGTTGATGCGGCCGATGTAGAACGTGATCCAGACGCCGGCGCTGGCAATGCTGAGCAGGGCAACCGAGGTCAGGGTGTAGTAGAGGTCCCATCGCTGGGTGACCGTGATCGTCCAGGGAACCACGCCCAGCACGACGACCAGGAAGGCCGCAACCCAACACAATTTTGCTTTCCAGGTCACGGCGGATCAGCCCCAAGGTTTTCCCATCAAGCCCTGCGGGCGAATGCTTAGGAAGATCATGAGGGTCGCGAAGATCACCAGGTAGGTGATGTCGCCGTAGGCGTGCAGGACGCTCAATCCGACCGACTCCATCATGCCCAGGATGAAGCCGCCGGCTATCGCTCCGGGCACGACCCCGGCGCCGCCGATCATGACCATCAGGAAAGCCTTGATGGAAATCGGCCCGCCGATGCCCGAATTGACCCCGGTGATCGAGACCAAGAGCCCGCCCACGATCCCGGCGAGCATGGCCCCGAGGGCGAAGCCGATCATCGAGTAGCGGTCGACCTTCACGCCCATCAACTGTGCGGCGACGCGGTCCTGCGCCAAGGCGCGCATCGCGCGGCCGGTCTTGGAATACTGCATGTACAAGACGAAGCCGGCGATGAAGAAGACGGCCAGGAAGCCGACCAGGATCCGGTCGTAGGGCATGATCACCCGGAAATCCCAGTTGAGGATGCCATCCACGATCTTGGGCACGCCGCGCTGCTTCTCGCCGAATATCAGCAGGATGACCGCGTCGAGGAAGAAGGCGATGCCGGCGGCCAGCAGCATGGTGCTTTCCTCGCGCAGGCTGCGCTTGATCACCGTCCGGAACAGGAACTTCTCGATCAGGGCGCCGACGATCGCCAGGGTGACGGCCGACGCCAGCAGGGCGACGACGAAGGGCAGGCCGAGCTGACCGTAGACCGTGTAGGTGACGAATCCGCCCAGGACATACATCTGACCATGCGCGAAATTCAGCACGTTCATCAGTGCGAAGATCAGGGTCAGACCTAGGGCGATCAGCGCATACTGGGCACCTAGGTACAACCCGTTGGCTATCACCTGCTCCATCGGGCAAATCCGTCTTGGTGAGGGCCCAAGGCTTAGACCCTAGGCCCTCACAGCATCGAGGGACTCCAGGTACCTCAGTCGACTTCGGCGATGAACAGGGTCTCGAACTTGCCGTCGCGATACTCGTTCACGACCATGGGCACCGAGACCTGGCGCTTCTGTCCGAACGAGGTCATGCCGACATATTTCAGCTTCGCATCGCCCTTCATGTAGGGGTTGGGTGCAGAGAAGCTGTCCATGGTGGTCTTGAACTCGGCAACGTCGTCGATCGCCTTGGGGTTCGCCTTCAGGGTCTCGATGATGTACTCCAGCGCGTAGACCTTGGTGTTGGACTCGTCGTTGTACTCGCCGAACATCTTGGTGTAGCGGTCGATGAACTCCTCCATGACCTTCGAACGGATCTCGGGCGTGGAGGCCCCGCCCACGGAGATGAAGCCGTTGGCCAGCTCGCCGGCGCCTTCCTGGAGAACCGTCGCGTCCTGAGCGGTCTCGGTGGAGATCAGGCCGGTGTAGCCCAGCTCGCGCGCGGCGCGGATCAGCAAGGGCGCATTGCCCGGCGCGACGCCCGAAAGCACCAGCAGGTCGGGCTGCAGCTTCACGATCGGCGTCATGACGGGCACGAAGTCCCGCGTGTCGTTCTGGTAGGTGTCCTTGTCGGCCACGACTTCCAGGCCCAGGGCCTTCGCCGCCGCAACGCCGCCGTCACGCTGACTCAGGGGATCGGACTCGTTGGCCGCAACGAAGGCCACCGTCTTCACGCCCTTGTTTTCCTTGAGATATTTGTAGATCGCCGGACCGGACTGATAGTTGGCGATCATGCCCAGCACGGCGTTGGACGCCGGCTTCTGATAAAGCGCCTTCGGGAAGGCATAGGGGAAGTAGATGATGTTGTTCTTCTCGGCGACCGGACGAACGGCGGCCGCACCGTCATCGACATTAGGCCCGACGACATAGTGAATGCCTTCCTGGGCCATTTTCTCCATCCCGGCGATGGCCCGCTTGGGATCCTTCTGGTCGTCGAAGGTCACGATGTTGATGTCGTAGGTGGTGTCGCCGATCTTCACGCCGCCCGTCTCGTTCAGCCATTCCGCACGGGCCTGCATGGAGCGAACGTTGGAAATGCCCCAGGCTGCCGCCGGACCGCTGGTCACGCCGACAAAGCCGATCTTGAGCTCCTTGTTCTCCGCAAAGGCCAGGTCGGATCCGCCGGTCGCGACGGAAACCGCGGACACCGCGGCGATTGCCAACACGCCAATTGCGCTTCTTCTCGTGATCATTTGCTCCTCCCTCATTGGGCGATAAGACGACCAATCCAACGACCAATCGCAGTATGCCAAGGTTAAGTGGAATATCGGAGGCGTTGATTGTCAACAATTATGCCAAGAAATTGTCGACAATCCTGGCGCTCTTGATGTTGGATAGGTGCGGCGGCGTCATGTCGAGCACGCGTGACGACCGAATCAGAAACCGGGCAGCGGCCTTCGATGCTGGATCAAACCGACGCGGACAACAGCGGCAGAGACACGATCGACGAGCAGGCGATCGTCGATCGTATCGTCGCCGCCGTCATGGAACAGCGCTTGCCGCCGGGCACGAAGCTCAGCGAGGCGGCTCTTTGCGACACCTTCGGCGTCAGCCGCATGCGGGTCAGGCGCGCGCTGCTCCTGCTGGCCAACCAGGACATCGTCGAATTGCTGTCGAACCGGGGTGCCTTCATTGCCAGTCCGACCCGACAGGAAGCCCGCGATGTCTTCGAAGCGCGCAAGGCGATTGAGCCGGATGTCGTTCGCCTCGCGGTCGAGCGCACCGACGCAGCCGACATAGCCGGCCTCGAGGGGCACTTGCGTCTCGAAGCCGAGGCCCACGCGGAGCGAAACCGCCGAAACGCCATCCGCCTGTCCGGCGAGTTCCACGTTCTCTTGGCCTCGACCACGGGCAACGCCGTCTTGGCGCGCATGACCAGAGCGCTCGTGACCCGCACGTCCTTGATCATCGGGCTCTTCGGGGCCTCCGGGGTTTCCGATTGCCCCGAAGCGGAACATGCCGAGATCCTCGACGCCATCAAGCGCAAGGATGCCGAGACGGCGATCGCCCTCGCCCGCGACCACCTGAGTCATATCGAAGCGAGCCTCGACTTGAACACCGGCGAAAGCGGTCAAATCAACATCCGGTCGATTCTGCGGAGCTGATTGCGGTCGATCTCGGGTGTCAGGTGTGGGCCGCCAGCGGCACGGGCGCCGACCGCTCGACAGCCGCACGCAGCGCGACGACGCTTCCGGCCAGGCAGTCCCAACCGGAGGTGTGGCCGATGCCGTCTACCTCCGCCAGGGCCGCCTCCAGGGCTTCCCGCCGTCCGAGCGTCAGGGCCGCCAGGGCGTCGTGCAAGATTGCGCTCGCGGCACCCTCCGCGGCGGCTCGAAAATGCGCCGTGCTGATCGGGTTCCGGTTCGACCGGAACTGTGGAAGCGCCGCGTCGTAGAGGCGCATCGCCTCGTTCTCTAGGCCGAGGAGATGCAAGGCGATCAGGACTCCGCCCAGGAAATCGTCGCCCGAGGGAGTCAGTCCGGGCCCCAGCCCGATCAGATCCGAGAGCGGCGGCAGGTCCCGACGGCGGCTCCCGCCTTGCGCCGCCGCCGACAACCAGCGCGTCATTTCGGTGATTGCCTCCTTTGCCCGTGCCGCCACCCGGGTGCCGTCGTGCCTGCCATCGGCGATCAGGAAGCACGCCAAACCCTCTTCGGGCAGGCGGCGCGCCGCCAGGTCCTCCAAGTGTTCCAGGCCCCGGACCAAAGTTCCGAAGGACCAGGGCGGCGCCGGCGGCGGTGACCAGACTTCGGCGTCGCCCAGTGCGAGCCGGTAAAGCTGGCCGATACGGAGTGCCGAGGGCCCTGCATGGCAGTCCAGTCCCTCGCGGAGGCCGCTGGCGTGCCAGTCCACGCTCCCGGGCAGGGCGCAGCCGAGGTTCAATGGTCCGCGGCCCAGGGTATCGGGCCCGACGCAGATCCAAACCTCGCCCAGATCGAGGTAGAAGGTCCGCTCGAAAAGCGCCCCGATGCGGCAGGCCCCGCCGCGATCCAGGGCCCTGGCAGCGAGGCAGCCGAGGTGCCGCACCTCCAGCCGCAAGCCGCCGTCCCTATCGGGCATCGTCCGGAAAGACGTGGGTCCCGGTCTCGCCCCGCAGGGCGGCCACGGCCTCCTCCAGCTGCGCGATGATCACGCGCTCGCCGCCACCCTCGAGAAAGCGGATCGCGGCTTCGACTTTCGGCCCCATGCTGCCGGCGGGGAAATGGTTCTCGGCGTGGTAGGCGCGCAGTTCGCGCAGGCTCACGCGGTCCAGTTCCTTCGCCTGTGGCGTGCCGAAGTTCACGGCGACCTTGGGCACGGCGGTCAAGATCATCATCGTATCGATCCCGAGCACGTTGCCCATGTGGGCCGAGGTCAGATCCTTGTCGATCACCGCGGCGACGCCGTGGCGCACGCCCTTCGGGCCGCGGATCACCGGAATGCCGCCGCCGCCGCCGGCGATGACCACAGCGCCGCGCCGCGCCAGGACCTGAACCAAGGAGATGTCGCAAACGTGCTTGGGCTTGGGCGAGGGCACCACGTGCCGCCAGCCTCGGCCAGAGTCCTCTTTCATGAGCCAGCCCAGCTCGGCGGAAACGCGCTTCGCTTCCGCCTCGTCGAAGAAGGGCCCGACCGGCTTGCTGGGATTTTCGAAGGCCGGATCTTCCGGGTCGACCTCGACCAGGGTCAGGAGGCAGGCGACGTGGCGCTGGCTGTCGGCCTCCCTGAGCGCATTCTCCATGGCCTGCACTAGGAGGTAGGCGATGCCGCCCTGGCTATGCGCAACGCAGATGTCCAGCGACATCGGCGCGATCCGCTCGCGTGTCAAAGCCTGGCGCATCAGGATCTTGCCGACCACCGGTCCGTTGCCATGGGTGATGATCAGCTCGTTGTCGAGCAAGGCCAGGGGGAGCAGGGCCTCGGCGGTCTTGACGGCGATGGCCTTCTGCTCCGCCGAGGTGCCCTCGATGTCCTCCGGATGAGTGGCGTTGCCGCCGATGGCAACGATGATTCGTCGGGGAAGCTCGCTATCGGGGGACATGATCCGGCTCCTACCCAGCCCGCTTCAGGCAGGCCAGGGCCAGCGCGGCCGCATCGGCGTTGGAGGGCGCGACCAGCACCCCCGCCGCCTCCAGCTTTGCGACCTGACCTTGGCGCCCCTGGGGATCCGCGTCCGTACCGGTGACCGAAGCGACGATGGCCGGGCCGGCGTCGGGTCGATCTTTCAGGCTGGCGATGAGATGCCCCGCGGGATCGTCGTGAGCGCCGTAGCCGATGACCAGGTCGAGCAGGATCACGCCGATCCTTGGATCGAGGAGAGCCTCGCTCAGGGCCTCGTCGCGGACCGAGGGAGCGATCATCGGATGCGGCCG
>JASJAL010000144.1 GCA_030067055.1 Kiloniellales bacterium
TAACGTCGCAGTGCCGCCTATAGCGGCTCGACGGCCATGCGTATCGGGCCTTCGGCTCGGCCGTTGATGAACTGGTCGACGTGGTCGTTGCCGGAGCTGTCTACTTCGGCCACCGGACCGGCCCAGATGATCTTACCCTCGAAGAGCATCGCGATGCGATGCGCGATCTTGCGCGCGCTGGCCATGTCGTGGGTGATCGACAAGGCGGTGGCGCCCAACTCTTGGACGCACTTGACGATCAGATCGTTGATGACGTCGCCCATGATCGGATCGAGCCCGGTGGTCGGCTCGTCGAAGAAGATGATCTCGGGCTCGGTCGCGATCGCTCGGGCCAGGCCGACGCGCTTGCGCATGCCGCCCGAGAGCTCGGCCGGCCCCAACTCGGCGACATCCGTGCCGAGGCCGACGGCAGCCAGCTTCTCCAGCGCGATCTGCTTGGCAAGGGCGCGCTGCATGCCTTCGCCCTGGATCAGGCCGAAGGCGACGTTCTCCCAGACCGGCAGGGAATCGAAGAGCGCTGCGTTCTGGAACAGCATGCCGAATTTGCGCATCACGGTGTCATGGTCTTCGCCGCGCAGGCCGACGACGTTCTCGCCGTCGACCTCGATGGTACCGGCATCCGGCTCCAGGAGCCCGAGAATGCACTTCAGCAGGACCGACTTGCCGGTGCCCGACCCGCCGATCACGACGACCGATTCGCCGCCGCCGACGTCGAGATCCAGGCCTCTGAGGACATGCTTGTCGCCGAAGGCCTTGTGCAGGCCCCGGATCCTGATCTTGGGCACGTCGGGCGATTTCATCGGGCGAAGAAGGCCTCGGTGATGATGTAGTTGAAGCTGAGGATCAGGATCGAGGCCGAGACCACCGCGTTGGTGGTCGCGGCGCCCACGCCCTGCGCGCCGCCGCGGGAATAGAAGCCGTGGTAGCAGCCCATCAGGGTAACCAGGAACCCGAAGACCGCGGCCTTGACCAGGCCCGAAACCACGTCCTGGGTCTCCACGAAGTCGATGGTGTTGGTCAGGTAGTTCGAGGGGTTGAATCCCAGCTTGTAGACCGAGACCACGTAACCGCCGAAAACGCCGATGATGTCGGCGACCAGGACCAGAATCGGCAGCATGGTCAAGCCGGCGATCAGCCGCGGCGCGATCAGGTACTTGTAGGGGTTGGTCGCCAGGGTCGCCAGGGCATCGATCTGCTCGGTCACCCGCATGGTGCCGATCTCGGCCGCCATGGCGGCGCCGATGCGGCCGGCGACCATCAGGCCGGCCAGCACCGGTCCCAACTCGCGGGTGATCGAGACCACGACCACGTTGGGGATCGCGCTTTCGGCCGAGAAGCGCGCGAAGCCGGTGTAGCTCTGCAGGGCCAGCACCATACCTGTGAAGATCGCGGTCAGGCCGACCACGGGCAGGGAGTAATAGCCGATCTCGACCATTTGCCGCAGGATCAGCCGCGGGTAGAGCGGTGCCCGAAAGCAGCTGAAGATGGAGGCCAGCGAGAACATCGTCACCCGGCCGGTTGCGGCCAGAAAGAACAGGAAGGTGCGGCCTATGGGCTGAAGAATCGGCATGGTGTCACGCGCTGCGATAGACGCGCCGGTAGCGGCGCCCGAGCGAGGTCAGAATCTCGTAGCCGATCGTGCCGGCCTCTTCCGCGAGGCGGTCGAGGCCATCGCCGGGCTGGATCAAGTCGACCGCCGCACCGGGATGGAGTTTTTCGGGAGGCACCTTGGTCACGTCCAAAGTGATCAAGTCCATGGATATCCGTCCCACGACCGGTGCCGCGATCTCGCCGATATAGGCCATGCCGCGGCCCGATAGCGATCTGAAATAGCCATCCGCATAACCGGCCGCGACCGTTGCGATGCGGGTCGGACCCGCCGCGCGAAAGGCGGCACCATATCCAACGGTCGTGGGGGCGTCAATCTCGCGCACCTGCAGGATTCTTGCTTGCAGGCGAACCACTTGGACCATGGGATTGGGCTGCCCCGGGGTCGGGTTGACGCCGTAGAGAGCGACCCCCGGGCGGGCGAGGTCGAAATGGAACTCCGGTCCTAGGAAGATTCCGGAGGAGTTGGCGAAGCTGGCCGGCAACGTCGGCAGGCGCGCTCTGGCAGTCTGGAACAGTGCCAGCTGCGCGCGGTTCATGGGATTTTCCGCGTCCTCGGAGCAGGCCAGATGGCTCATCACCAGCAGCGGTCCCAGGCCCTCGAGCCGGTCGGGATCATCGGCCAGGAGATCCAACTCCGCCGGTGGCAGGCCGAGACGGCTCATCCCGCTGTCGATGTGCAGCGCTGCCGGCAGGGCGTTGCCCTCGGCCAGCGCGTGGTCGCGCCAGGCCGCGATTTGGCCCAGGCTGTTGAGGACCGGGATCAGCGCCGCGGTGCGAAAATCGGGGCCGAGGCCGGCTTCGAAGCCGCTGAGGACGAAGATCCGCGGCGGCGGGTCCAGGCCCGCCAGGGCCTCGCGCAGGGCCAGGCCCTCGCAGGGCAGGGCGACGAAGAAGTCGCGGGCGCCGGCGCGGGCCAGGGCCGGGCCGACCATTGCGGCCCCCAATCCATAGCCGTCGGCCTTGACCACGGCGGCGCAAGCGGCGTCGGTCAGTTTGGTGGAGAGCCGGCGGTAGTTTTCCTGAACGGCGCTCAGGTCGATGGTGAGCAGGGCACCGTAGCGAAGGGTTTCGGCGTCGGGCCCGTCAGTAGCGTCCATCGGGCAGGTGCTCTGGATCGACGTAGTTGCTGAACTTCGTCGTCGCGCCCTCGAAGGCGAGGCGCACGGTCCCAGTGGGTCCGTGGCGCTGCTTGCCGATGATCACCTCGGCCATGCCGTAGACCTTCTCGCAGCGCTCCTGCCAAGCCTGGAAACGCTGGTGGAACTTCTCTTCGCTCTCATCGGCCTTCTGGCCCGGCTGGCTGCGCTCCAGGTAGTACTGCTCCCGGAACACGAACATCACCACGTCGGCGTCCTGCTCGATCGAACCAGACTCCCGCAGGTCCGCCAGTTGCGGACGCTTGTCGTCGCGCTGCTCGACCGCGCGGGAGAGCTGCGACAGGGCGATCACCGGGACGTTCAATTCCTTGGCGATGGCTTTCAGGCCGCGGGTGATGTCGGAGATCTCCTGGACCCGGTTCTCGGTCGCCCGACCGGCGGTCGGTCGCATCAGCTGCAGGTAGTCGACGACGATCATCGACAAGCCCTTCTGCCGCTTCAGACGCCGCGCGCGGGTGCGCAGCTGGCTGACCGAGATCGCTGGGGTGTCGTCGAAAAAGAGCGGGACCCGTTCCAGCTTGTGGCTGGCCTGCACGATGGCTCCGAAGTCGTCGTTCGACATCTCGCCGCGGCGAATCTTTTCCGTGGGTACCTTGCTTTGTTCCGCCAGAAGGCGGGTCGCCAGCTGCTCCGCCGACATTTCCAGGGAGAAGAAGCCGACCACGGCGCCGTCCTTGCCCTTGGTTTCCAGGTACCTGCGTCCGGCGTTGAAGGCGATGTTTGTGGCCAGGGCGCTCTTACCCATCGAGGGCCGGCCGGCGAGGATGATCAGATCGCTGGCGTGCATGCCGCCGAGGAGCTTGTCGAGATCGGCGAACTCGGTGGCTACGCCAGAGAGACCGCCATCGCGCTTGAAGGCCGCCTGGGCCATGTCGAGCGCATTTGTAAGCGCGACCTTGAATTCCTGGAAGCCGCCTTCGGTCTGGCCCTCCTCGGCCAGTCGGTAAAGCTGCTCCTCGCAGGATTCGATCTGATCATTGGCGTCCTGCTCCAACTCGACGTCGAAGGCGTCGTTGACCATGTCCTCGCCGAGCGCGATCAGCTGGCGGCGAAGGTAAAGGTCGTGGATGACCTTGCCGTAGTCGACCGCGTTGATGATCGACGGCACCGCTGCGATCAACTGGGCCAGGTACTGGGCGCCGCCGACCTCCGACAGGGTCTCGTCGCGCTCGAAATAGCCCTTCAGGGTCACCGCGTCGGCGATCTGACCGCGCTCGATCAGCTGGCCGCAGGCGGCGAAGATGCGGCCATGGGTCGCGTGGGCGAAGTGATCCGGAATCAGGAAGTCGGAAACTTTCTCGAAGGCGGCGTTGTTGGCGAGAATCGCACCGAGCAGGGCCTGTTCCGCTTCGTAGTTTACCGGCGGGCTCCGGTAGTCACCGGGCTCGACCCTCTCGCGCAATTGCAAGACCAAGTTACCTACCCCCTCTCCCAACAAGGGGCCGAAGCTAGCAAAGCCTTCGCCGCTGGCACAGGCGCAATTGCCGCAAGAAACAGAAGGAAGACGGGGATAAGTCGCAAAACCATCGTTTGCCAGGTCCAGAGGTCGAGCGCTGCAACGCGCCGCCACGATGCCGGAATCACCGCCTACAGACTAGGGCGCTCTTCCGTTCGGCTCAACCGAAGCCATCTTCGCCCGCGGAAATCCCAAGCAAAATAAGAGGCCGGGCCTCAGGCCCGACCTCTTTGCGTGATCGACGACTTTGCGACTCGAGGGCGGGGCAGGGCCCGCCCGAGCTCACGACTTTTCTTCGGCCTCGGCTTCGCCGGCCGATACTTCGGACTCGGCTTCCGCCTCGTCGGAGGCCTCCTCGGCCTCGATCTCGGCGAGCGTCGCTTCCAGTGCGGCTTCCTCGGCTTCCAGCTGCTCTTGCACGGTCACGACTCGACCGGCCTTGGCCTGGCTTTCGGCCTCGGTCTCGGACCGGGCGATATTGGCTACCACCGTCACCGTGACCTCGGGATGCAAGCGCACCTTGATCGGATGGAGACCCAGCATCTTGGTCGCCTTGTCCATCACGACCTGACTGCGCTCGATCGTGAAGCCGGCCTCGGTCACCGCGTCGGCGAGGTCGCGCGCCGTCACCGAGCCGTAGAGCTGGCCGGTGTCGCCGGCCTGCCGGATCATGACGACTTGCAGGTTGTCCAGCTTCTCGGCGACGCTCTCGGCCTCCTGCTTGCGCTCCAGGTTCTGCGCCTCGAGCTGCGCGCGCTGTGTCTCGAAGACGGACAGGTTGCCCTTGGTCGCCCGCAGCGCTTTGCGTTGCGGCAGCAGGTAGTTGCGCGCGTAGCCCGGCTTGACCTTGACCACATCGCCCATCTGGCCGAGCTTCTCGATGCGCTCCAGCAAAATAACTTCCATCGGATTTCCTCCAGCGGCCGGGCGGTCACGGCGTGATGTTCACACCGCCGAGCGGGCCGCTCCGATTGCTTATCTCTCGACGTAGGGCAGCAGCGCCAGGAAGCGCGCCCGCTTGATCGCCTGCGCCAGCTCGCGTTGCTTCTTGGTGGACACCGCCGTGATACGGCTCGGCACGATCTTGCCACGCTCCGACAGGAAGCGCTGCAGCAGCCGGGTGTCTTTGAAATCAATCTTCAGCGCCTTGGGGCCCGAGAAGGGGCAGCTCTTGCGACGGCGGAAGAAGGGGCGGCGCGGTCCGCCACCTTTGCTGACGATACGGACGCTCATTTGTTGTCTCCTTCGGCGCTGGCCGTCTGTTCGGCTGGCCGATCACCGCTCGGTCTGTCGCCGGCTGGCCGATCACCACCCGGCCGATCGCCGCCGCGGCGGTCGCCGCCGTGGCGGTCTCCGCCTCGGCCCTCGGAACGATGTCCGGGCCGGCGGTCGTCGCGATCGAAGCGACGTCCGCCTCGGCCGCTGTCGCGCCGGTCGCGGGCCTGCATCATCACCGAGGGACCTTCCTCCAGCTCGTCGACCTTGATGGTCAGGTAGCGGATCACGTCCTCGTTAAGGCTCATGTTCCGTTCCATCTCGGTCACCGCCGCGCTGGGCGCGTCGATGTTGAAGAGCGTGTAGTGACCCTTGCGGTTCTTCTTGATCTTGTAGGCGAGGCCCCGCAGGCCCCAATACTCGCGCTTGGCGACCTTGCCGCCTGCGTCCTCGACGATTTTGGTGAATTGGTCTGCGAGGCCTTCTGCCTGGCTCGCAGAGATATCCTGGCGTGCGATGAACACGCTTTCGTAAAGCGGCATCGGGTTCTCCCCTTGGCTGTTCATGGCGGGCCAGCGCCGCGCCGCTCTTGGCGCCGTTCGGCGGTCTGGCCCTAAGCCGACCCGCTGGACTGCCGAGGTCGCGGGGGCCGGCGAGGAGGTCGTATGGGCGGCGGACTATAGTGAAATCGGCTGCCTTGGCAAGGCCCCAATGGTGCTTCTGAGGGCGTCGCTTCGACCCATGGAGTTCAGGGCTGCCGAGCGGAAGACGGATCCCATGCCCGGCGCCGTCTTGACAGGGTGGGGGCAGCCGCTATTGCTACGCGGCTTCACCAAGGACTGCAGGATTCTCAATCATGGCGAGGGCCTTCATATTCCCGGGACAGGGCAGCCAGGCCGTCGGCATGGGCCAGGAGCTGGCCGAGGCCTCGACGGTGGCGCGGCATCTCTTCCAAGAGGTCGACGACGCCCTGTCGCAGCACCTGACCCGGCTGATGTTCGAAGGTCCGGAGGATGAGCTCCGGCTGACCGAGAACGCCCAACCGGCCCTGATGGCGGTCAGTCTGGCGGTCGTCCGAGTGCTGGAACAGGAAGCCGGCATCGACTTGGCCGAGGCCGGCGAGCTTGTGGCCGGGCACTCCCTGGGCGAATACTCCGCCCTGGCGGCGGTCGGCGCCTTCGAGGTGGCCGAGGCGGCCCGGCTCCTGAAGCGCCGGGGACAGGCCATGCAGGCGGCGGTGCCGGTCGGCGAGGGCGCCATGGCGGCCTTGCTCGGACTCGACCTGGAAGCGGCTGCGGCGGTCGCCGAGGAGGCCGCTCAGGGCGAGGTCTGCGCTCCCGCCAACGACAATGCGCCGGGCCAGGTCGTGGTCAGCGGCCACAAGACGGCGGTGGAGCGGGCGCTCGAGGTCGCCGCCGAGCGCGGTGCCCGCAAAAGCGTGCTGCTCCCGGTCTCCGCGCCTTTCCACTGCGCGCTGATGGCGCCGGCCGCCGAGGAGATGGCCGAAGCCCTTGGCCAGACGCCGCCGCGCGAGCCGCGCCTGCCTCTGGTCAGCAATGTCAGCGCGGCGGCGATCACCGATCCCGAGGCGATCCGGGACCTGCTGGTCCAGCAGGTCACCGACATGGTTCGCTGGCGCGAGTCGGTTCTCTTCATCAAGGCGCAGGGCGTCGATACCCTGGTCGAGCTGGGCGCGGGCAAGGTGCTCACCGGCCTGACCCGGCGGATCGACCGGGAGCTGACCGGCCTCGCGGTCGGCGGTCCCGGGGACGTCGAAACGCTGCAGAAGCTGCTCTAGGCAGGGCCGAGCAGGACACCAGATGAAACGGAGGTAAGCTCCATGTTCGATCTCAGTGGCCGCTGCGCGCTGGTGACCGGTGCCTCCGGCGGCATCGGTGGGGCCATCGCCAAGGCCCTTCACCAGGCGGGCGCCAAGCTGGCCATCTCCGGGACCCGGCTTGACGCGCTGGACGCCCTGGCCGGCGAACTGGGAGACGGCGTCCAGGTCCTGCCCTGCAATCTTGCCGACCCGGCCGAGACGGCGGCGCTGGCCGGCCAGGCCGAAGAGGCGCTGGGCCAGCTCGATATCCTGGTCAACAACGCGGGCCTGACCCGCGACAATCTGTCGATGCGGATGAAGGACGAGGACTGGGCGCTGGTCCTGGAGGTCAACTTGACCGCTGGATTCCGCCTGGCGCGCGGGGCGATGCGCGGCATGATGAAGCGGCGCTGGGGCCGGATCGTGGGCATCACCTCGATCGTCGGGGTCACCGGCAACCCCGGCCAGGCGAACTACGCGGCCTCCAAGGCCGGGATGATCGGGATGAGCAAATCGCTCGCCCAGGAGATCGCCAACCGGGGTATCACGGTCAACTGCGTCGCCCCGGGCTTCATTCAGACGGCCATGACCGATGCCCTGGACGAAACGCAGCACGAGCGGCTTCTGGGCGCGATCCCGGCCGGTCGATTGGGCCTGCCGGAGGACATAGCCGCCAGCGTGGTCTTCCTGGCCAGCGAAGAGGCGGGCTACGTCACCGGTCAGACCTTGCACGTCAACGGTGGAATGGCAATGATATGAGCCCTGAAGTACCTTCCAAGCGGCCTCGAAATTTGCGGGTTTCCGGCGCTGGTATCGCCGGATGAACTGTGATAAGAGGCGGCGTTTCGCGGCGGAGCTGGCAGGTCCGACAAGCCAGCCGATGCCATACACTTCCTTAAGAGCGGGCAAGCAAGAGCAAGGATCTGCAATATGAGCAACGACATTGCCGAGCGCGTCAAAAAAATCGTTGTCGAACATCTTGGCGTGGACGAATCCAAGGTCGCGGAGACGGCGAGTTTCATCGATGACCTCGGCGCGGACAGTCTGGACACCGTCGAGCTCGTAATGGCCTTCGAAGAGGAATTCGGCTGCGAGATCCCCGACGACGCGGCCGAGAAGATCGTCACCGTCGGCGATGCGGTCAACTTCATCAAAGAGAACTCCTAGGCCCGCCTGACGGCGCACTAGGGTCGCTGCCCGCTCACCTCCTGCAATTCAAACAAGCAGCAGCGCATGAGACGAGTCGTCATCACCGGTATCGGCCTCGTGACCCCCCTGGGCATCGGGATATCCCATGTCTGGGAACGGCTGACGGCGGGGCAGTCGGGGATCAAGGCTATCGAGGGCTTCGACGTGTCCGACCTGCCGGCCAGGATCGCCGGCCAGGTGCCTTCCGGTTCGATCGAAGAGGGCTACTTCGACGCCGACCACTTCATGGCGGCGAAGGACCGGCGCAAGGTCGATGACTTCATCCTCTATGGGGTCGCGGCCGCCCAGCAGGCGGTCGAGGACGCCGGCTGGATGCCCGAGGACGAAGACTCCCGGGAGCGCACCGGGGTCATGATCGGCGCCGGCATCGGCGGCCTGCAATGGATCGCGGATTCTGCGGTCACGCTGCATGACAGAGGGCCGCGCCGGATCAGCCCCTTCTTCATCCCCGCCGCGCTGATCAACCTGGCCTCCGGCCAGGTCTCGATCCGCTACGGCTTCAAGGGCCCGAACCACGCGGTGGTCACCGCCTGTTCGAGCGGGGCGCATGCCATCGGCGACGCCGCGCGCCTGATCAAGTGGGAAGATGCCGACGTGATGATCGCCGGTGGGGCCGAGGCGGCGGTCTGCCGGCTCGGGGTCGCCGGCTTCGCGGCCGCCCGCGCTCTTTCCACCGGCTTCAACGATACCCCCGACCAGGCCTCCCGGCCCTGGGACGAGGCCCGAGATGGCTTCGTCATGGGCGAGGGTTCCGGCATCGTAGTGCTGGAGGAGCTGGAGCATGCCAAGAAGCGCGGCGCCAAGATCTATGCCGAGGTCCTGGGCTACGGCCTCTCCGGCGACGCCCATCACATCACCGCGCCGGCCGAGGACGGCAGCGGCGGCTACCGGTCGATGCAGGCGGCGCTGCGCAGCGCGAAGCTCAATCCGGAAGACGTCGACTACGTGAACGCCCACGGCACTTCGACCCCGCTCGGCGACGAGATCGAGCTGGGAGCCGTGAAGCGCCTTTTCGGCGATGCCGCCTACAAGCTTTCCATGTCCTCGACCAAGTCCGCGATCGGCCACCTGCTCGGGGCTGCCGGGGCGGTCGAGTCGATTTTCTGCTGCCTCGCCATCGGCCAGGGTGTCGTGCCGCCGACCCTAAACCTGGACAATCCGTCCCCGGGTTGCGACATCGACCTGGTGCCGCACGAAGCCAAAGAGCGCAAGGTCAACATCGCCTTGTCGAACTCCTTCGGCTTCGGTGGCACCAACGCCAGCCTGGTCCTAGGGGCCTATACCTAGCCCGCGCATGAAGTTCTGGGCCAAAGCCGGC
>JASJAL010000145.1 GCA_030067055.1 Kiloniellales bacterium
GACGGCAGCGTCGACATCGTGATCGGCACCCACGCGCTGCTCGCCAAGTCGATCTCATTCAAGCGGCTGGGCCTGCTGATCGTCGACGAGGAGCAGCACTTCGGGGTCAAGCAGAAGGAGCGCCTGAAGCAGCTGCGCGCCGACGTCCACGTCCTGACCCTGACGGCGACGCCGATCCCGCGGACCTTGCAGCTGGCCATGTCCGGGGTGCGCGACATGAGCCTGATCGCGACACCGCCGGTCGACCGCCTGGCGGTACGGACCTTCGTCCTGCCCTACGACCCGGTGATCGTCCGCGAGGCGATCCTGCGCGAGCACTTCCGCGGCGGCCAGGTCTTCTACGTCTGCCCGCGGATCGAGGACTTGCCGGAGCTGGAGGAGCGCCTGCAGAAGCTGGTGCCGGAGATCAAGGTCGGGGTCGCCCACGGCCAGCTGGCCGCCGGCGCCCTGGAGGCGGTCATGACCGCCTTCTACGACGGCCGCTACGACGTGCTGCTGAGCACCAACATCGTCGAATCCGGCCTCGACATCCCGACCGCCAACACCCTGATCCTGCACCGCGCCGACATGTTCGGCCTGGCCCAGCTCTACCAGTTGCGTGGCCGGATCGGCCGCTCGAAGCTGCGCGGCTACGCCTACTTCACCCTCAAGCCGGGCCGTCTCCTGACCCCGGCGGCCGAGCGCCGCCTGGACGTGATGCAGACCCTGGACACCCTGGGGGCTGGCTTCACCCTGGCCAGCCATGATCTGGATATCCGCGGTGCCGGCAACCTGCTGGGCGAGGAACAGTCCGGGCACATCCGCGAGGTCGGGATCGAGCTCTACCAGGCCATGCTGGAGGAGGCCGTGGCCACGGCGCGCGGCCAGGCTGGCGAGGCGGTCGAGGCCGAGGCTTGGACGCCGCAGATCTCGCTAGGGACTTCAGTCCTGATTCCAGAGGCTTACGTCAGGGACCTCAACGTCCGTCTGGGCCTCTATCGGCGACTCTCGACCCTGGTCGGCCAGAGCGAGATCGATGCCTTCGCGGCCGAGCTCGTGGACCGCTTCGGGCCCATGCCGGAGGAAGTCGAGAACCTGCTCAACGTGATCGCGATCAAGCAGCTCTGCCGCGAGGCCAACGTTGCCAAGCTGGATGCGGGCCCCAAGGGTGCGGTCATCGCCTTCCACAACGACGAGTTTGCCAACCCGGCGGCCCTGGTTGCCTTCATTGGCGCACAGGCCGGCCTGGTCAAGCTGCGGCCCGACCAGCGCCTGGTCTACCGGCGCAACTGGGAAACCGCCCAGGCCCGCCTGGAGGGAGCCCGGCGTCTGCTGAACGACCTGGCGAAGGTGGCGAAGGAGGCCGCCTAGCCGAAACCCAGCGCCTTGCGGGTCTTCCACCACAGCGACCGCCGCTTGCGCTCGTTCTTGGCGATGCGCTTCGGATCGACCCAGTGCATCTGCAGAATCCGGCGATGGCCAGAGAAGGGCTTGTGGCCGTGGTAGGAGCATCCGCTGCGCCGGAAGGCGAGCATCGTCCCACCCTGCGGGACAACCTCGGCTTCGTAGTCTTCCAAATTGCTGGCCGACCGCAGGATTCGGAGGCGCCCGCCTTCATGCGGCCATTCCTGGTTGAAGTAGAATAAGATCGTGATGACCTTGGTCTTGGAATCGGTGTGGATGGCGCCATCGGAGTCTTGGCAATACTCGCGCATCGTGGCCATGACCGGATGGTCCGTCAGGTCGATACCGAACTTCTCGGAGAAATGCCGGTTCATCTCCGGCCCTTTGAGCTCTTCGATGAAACGCGCAAAGGGTGGTTCGAAGTTGAAGCTTTCGATCGGGTGACTGCCCGGTCCCGAGATCTCGGGGAAATCGCGATTGAGCTGCTCGAGAGCATCGGAACGAATGAACCCGGGCACGACAATGAAATCAAAGGGATCGCGCCTCAGGGGCGCAGCATCGAAAGCACGATAGTCAAGCATCTTGCCAACCTGGAAACCGCCCAAAAAGCTCTGTGTCGTCGTGGGATCCGCAAAGGGCCTTTGCTCTGGAAGCCTGCGCCGAAGCGCAGACCACGCCAGCGCCGATCACAGACCAGTCACTCTGGAGCCTGGGAAAGAAATGCGCAACTAAGCTCGTGCTGCGAGTCGAGCCCGGCATCCTGCGTCACGCTACAAACCGATATGCTCTGCGCCCTCAATCCACCGCAAAGGCGATCATCCGGCCGGCGATCAGCGCGCCCAGCCAGCAGGTCATGGACAGCGCGGCGGCGCGGGCCAGGGTCGCGCGGCCGGCGTGCTGGAGCCGGAGGCCGTGGCGGAGGTGGAGGGCGAGCGCCGCGCCGGCGCCGAGGGCGACCAGCGCCAGCTTGACCCGGAAGACGGTGAGCGCCGCGTACTCCGGCGCCCGGGTCGCGAAGAGCAGCGCACCGGCGGTGAGCGCCAGGGCGAGGCCGGCCGCCGCGACCGGCACCAGGACCCGGACCAGGGCGTCGCGCGGCACGCCGCGCCAGAGCCCGAGGAGGCGCAGGTCGAGCGGCAGGATCGCCCCGACCAGGAGCGCGATCCCCAGGACGTGCGCCGTGTTGACGCCGGCGTAGAGCCAGCGCGACATCCTGAGCGCGGTCGCGAAGTCCGAGGCCGCGAGGGCGGCGAGGGCCTCCGCCACGGGCTCAGTCGCGGTTGGGGTAGAGGTCGTATTCGGTGTCGCCGATGTAGAGCCGCTCGGCCTTCATCCGCTTCTCCGAGACGTCGGCGGCGGGCTCGCCCACGGCGCGGATCTCGACCCCCTCGGCGAGGTCGCCGGGCTTCAGGCCGGCCCGCTCGTTGCGCCAGGGCTGCCCGACCTCGACCGTCCAGACCTCGCCCTCGGCGTCGACGTAGACCAGGCCGTGCGGCATGCCCAGGCTCACCTTCTGGATGATGCCGGTGAGCTCGATGTTGCCGCCGGTCGTCCAGCTCCAGCCGTGGTGCGCGCCGCCCGGCAGCGGCCGCAGCACCAGCCCCGCGACCACCAGGATCGCGACGACCAAAAGCTTCCTCATCCCATCCTCCCTTCGACCCACGTTGCCTTCGTCGGCACGGCCTCGTGTGCCGCCTCTTCTAGATGGCGCCTGAGCCCGCGGGCGTCCAGCACTGGCTTTCGCGCCGATCCTGAAGGTCCGACCGGCTTAGGGATAGGCCTGTCACCAGCCAATCGGACTGCCTCAGTTCAGCTCGACGAAGCTGGCGCCTCGTTATTCGCGGCCGCGGATGTAGCTGTGCTCGCGGGTCTTGCAGCGGATCGAATCGCCGCGGCGCTGTTTGCAGCTCGTCGTCTTGTAGGTTGCGGTCTCGCCCTCGCCGATCGCGAAGGGCGGCTGAAAGCCCTGGGACCGCTCCCAGCCCACCGGCGTGTTGAGCCAGGTCATCCGGATGTCGTCGAAGGCCTGGACCAGGTCGGCGCGGCCGTCGCCGTCGAGATCGACGAGGCGACCGATCTGCCGCGTGGCCGGCAGGCTGCGGTTCAGCACCATGGTGCTGCCCCCGTAGGGCCGTCCGGTCGTCTCGACGTAGGTGGTGTGGAGGTAGAGGCTTCCCGGCGGCGCCAGAACCGGATCCTCCGCCCAGCCCGAGCCCGTGTTGATCCAGGCCTGGCGGACGTGGGTCTCGCCCTCCGAATAGGCGGTGACGAAGTCGAGCAAGCCGTCGCCGTTCAGATCGGCGAAATCGCCCAGGTCGCGATGGACGCGGTAGTAATTTTTCTTCTTCCTGTCGCAGAGCTTCTCCTCCGGCTTGTGGTAGCAGACCACGGTCTCGTACCACTGCCGGGTCTCGTCGCTGGTCTGGAAGGGCGGCCGGTAGCCGGGGGCGTCCTGCCAGCCGTCGCCGATGTTGATCCAGGTGGTCCGCGCCGTCTCGGCGTAGGCCTGGACGAAGTCCGGCAGGCCGTCGCCGTTGACGTCGACCAGGGTGCCGCGCTTCAGCCCCCGGCCGTCGTTGTCGTCGGGGTAGACCCAGAGCGCCGCCGGCAGCTCGTACGCGCCGTCTTCGATCCAGCTGCCGCCGATGTTGATCCAGGTCTTGCGAGCGTCCCCCTTGCCGTCGACGTAGTCGAGCTGCCCGTCGCCGTCGAGATCGACGAAGGCGCCGGGCGCATCGCCTCGGGTTTCGGCGGCGCCCGCCGGAGTCTCGGCCCGGGCGCCCGAGGACAGGCTCCAGGTCACGACCGCCGCCGCGATCAGCGGGAGGAACAGGCACCGGGCGAGACCGCCGCCCCGGCCCCTCGCGTCGCCGGCGGCTCGCTCCGCTGCCGGGCCGGGCGCGGCCCGCGCGTGGACTGATCCGGACATCTCCCCTCCCTGGTCGGCATCGAACTCCAAGAAGAGTATACGAGTTTCCGGACGCGAGGGCGGTGCAGTTGTGGGCGTCTCCCTGACGGCCCTGCGAACCTAGTTCGACGGCGGTGGTCGGTCGGGCGCCGGAATCCTTAATCACGGCCACGGGACCGAAACGCCGAACCTACTCGCGTTAGGTGTATAAATTTCGACATAAATGCTCGCGGTTGCGGTGACCGGCGAAGCCCGCTTTAATGGAGCGATACCGAAAACACCGGTAGGCGCATTGGGGGCTGGTGCCGAAGCCGGGACACTTGGGGAGTGTTTCATGGCTGGGAGTATCACACCGCGGCTGCTCGCCGCGGGCTTGAGTTGTGCACTCATTTCTCTGAACGTCGCCGATGCCTGGGCGGCAGGCTTCTTCATCCGCGAGCAGAGCTCGACCGCCCAGGGCAACGCCTTCGCCGGCGCCACCGCGGGCGCCGACGACATCAGCTACATGTTCTTCAATCCGGCGGGCCTGACCTACCACAGCGAGAGCCAGGCCCTCGGGATGGCGAGCTACATCAGGCCCTACTCGCGGGCCAAGGGCGCCAACGCGACCACACTCTTCGGCAACCAGATCGAGGGCAAGAGCAACTCGGACGACATCGGTAAGGATGCCGTGATCCCAGCCTTCTACGCGATGTGGGACGCGGACCAGACCCTGACCGAGGGCCTGCGCTTCGGGCTCGGCGTCAACCTGCCCTTCGGCCTGGTCACCGACAACAACGACGACTTCGTCGGCCGCTACCACGGCACCCGTTCCGAGCTCAAGACCATCAACGTAAACCCGGTGATCGCCTACCGGGCGCTGGAGGGGCTGTCCCTCGGGGCCGGCTTGCAGATCGGCTACACCGAGACCCAGCTCAAGAACGCGATCGACTTCGGCTCGATTTCGACCGCGCTGGCCCTGGGCGGTGCGCCGATCACACCCGGCATACCGGGCAGCCTAGCCAATGACGGCGAGGCGAATCTGCGCGGCGATGACGTCGCCTTCGGCTGGAACGCCGGGATCATGCTCGACATGTGGGAGGGCGCGCGGGTCGGCCTCTCCTACCGCTCGAGGATCGACTACGACATCGACGGCAACGTCAGCTTCGATTTCGACGAGGGTGGCGCCGGGTCCCAGGTCTCGGCGGTGACTGGAGCCTTCGTGAGGACCGGCGTGGAAGCGGACTTCACCTCGCCGACCATCGTTAGCATGGGTTTCCATGACGATATCAACGCGGAATGGTCGGTCATGGCCGAGTTCGCCTGGACCGACTGGAGCGAGTTCAACGAGCTGCGGGTCGAGTTCGACAACGCCGCCCAGGCCGACTCCGTCACCGAAGAGGACTGGAACGATTCCGTCTTCGTCGCCCTCGGCGCCACATACCGGCCCGAGGCCGTCCAGGGCCTGAGCCTGCGCCTGGGCCTGGCCTACGACGAGTCGCCGATCCCGACCAGAACCCGCACGCCCCGGGTCCCGGGCGAGGACCGCTACTGGGTCTCGATCGGCGCCGGCTACAAGCTCAACGACTGGACCGAGTTCACCCTGTCCTACACCCACATCTTCATGAAGGACGGCGACGTGGAGCTGTCGACCGACGACGATCCGAACAACACCTTTCGCGGCAACCTCGACGCTAGCTACGACCAGCACATCGACATCGTCACCTTCTCCGGCCGGATCGTCTTCTGAGGTCGAGGCCGTCCCTTCGGCGCGGCCCTTAGAGCATGATCGTTTCACGCCGCGATGGCGTGAAGCGTGAATCATGCTCCAACTTTCTGAAGTAGATCAAGATTCACGGCTCAGATTGATTCAATCTGAGCCGATATTGATCTGGTCTTGCGGCTCAGGTCAGGCCGTGGCGGGCGAGCTCGCGGCCCATGCGGCCGCTGGCCCAGAGACCGAACATGCGGAAGTCGCTGACGAAGGACCAGAGCGGGTGGCTGAAGGTCGCCGGACGGTTGCGCTCGACCAGGGCGTGGCCGATCCAGGCGAAGGCGTAGCCGGCGACCAGGGCCGCCGGCAGCAGGCGCCAGTCGCCGGTGGCGATGGCCGCCGCCAGCAGGGCGAGGCCCAGGCCGGTGCCCAGGTAGTGCAGGCCCCGGGTCGCCGGCCGGCTGTGCTCGCGCAGGTAAATCGGCCAGAATTCCCGGTAGCTGGCGGCCAGCCTGGCCATGTTTTTCGCCCTCCTGCGCGCGGTCGCGCTTGAAATTCGGCCGCCGAACGCGTAGGTCAGTCGCTTCGATCTCATTCTATTTGGAAGTCTGGCCATGGGCTACAAGGTCGCGGTGGTCGGCGCCACGGGCAACGTGGGCCGAGAACTCCTGAACACGCTCTGGGAACGGCAGTTCCCGGCCGATGAGGTGATCGCGCTCGCCTCCTCGCGCTCGGCGGGATCCAAGGTCTCCTTCGGCGAGGACGAGGAGCTGAAGGTCCAGAACCTGGCCAGCTACGACTTCAAGGGCATCGACATCGTGCTGTCCTCGCCGGGCGCCAAGGTCTCGGCCGAGCATTCGCCGCGGGCCGCCAAGGCCGGCGCCGTCGTGATCGACAACACCTCGCAGTTCCGCATGGATCCGGACGTGCCCCTGGTGGTGCCCGAGGTGAACCGCGACGCGATTGCCGCCTATACCCGGCGCAACATCATCGCCAACCCGAACTGCTCGACGATCCAGATGGTCGTTGCGCTCAAGCCGCTGCACGATCTGGCCGGCATCACCCGCGCCGTGGTCGCGACCTACCAGTCGACCTCGGGCTCGGGCCGCGATGCGATGGACGAGCTCTTCAACCAGACCAAGGCGATCTACGTCAACGATCCCGTGGTCAAGGAGAACTTCACCAAGCAGATCGCCTTCAACGTCATCCCCCACATCGATGTCTTCATGGAGGACGGCGCCACCAAGGAAGAGTGGAAGATGATGGTCGAGACCAAGAAGATCCTCGATCCCGCGATCAAGCTGGTTGCGACCTGCGTGCGGGTCCCGGTCTTCATCGGCCACGCCGAGGCGATCAACCTGGAGTTCGAGGCCTCGATCTCGGTCGAGGAGGCGCGGGCCGCCCTGCGCGAGGCGCCGGGCGTCAGCGTCATCGACCACCGCGCCGACGAGGGCTACGTCACCCCGGTGGAGGCGGCCGGCGACGACGCCGTCTTCGTCAGCCGCCTGCGCGAGGACCCGACGGTCGAGAACGGGCTCAGCCTCTGGGTGGTCTCGGACAACCTGCGCAAGGGCGCGGCGCTCAACACGGTGCAGATCGCCGAAGCCCTGATCGAGGACTACCTCGAGCCGGGCCAGCACGCGGCCGCAGAGTAGGCGCCGGGCGGGCCGCCGCGGCGAGGTTGTGCGGGGAACGAGGGATTTACCCTTGTTCGCTGCCGGGCCCGCAGGATAAATTAAACGGCTTTGCCGAAAGAAAAAGTGGGGCCACCGACCGGTGGCCCCAAAAGGGGAGGCAAAGCCATTTCGGAAGCAGGGCAGCCAGCAACGTGCTCGCTGCCCTGCACCATATTTAGCTTAACCCAATGTTGCTGGGAAGCCTTTTGTTGCTGCATCGCAACAAAATCACGTGATCTCCAGGCCTTTCTTTCGAATTCTTTCTGCGGCGCACAATCCTTGTGCAAGTGCTTGCCGTCGCGCCCAAAAGCTGGGCGTCGCTTGTGCCTATGCGATCGTCTGGACCTTGAAGGTGACGTCGGGCTCCAGCAGCGCGTCCTGGGCGGCGACCAACTGCAGCTCGCGGCTCTCGGCCCGGCCGGTCTCGGTCAGGATCGCGAAGATGTCGGCGGCGGCGTTGGCCAGGGCGTCCTCGACCGCGCAGCCCCGCAGCAGATGGCCGAGGAACAGGGCGGCGACGGAATCGCCGGCGCCGTTGGGTGCCGGGTCCAGTTGCAGGCGCGGGGTCGCAACGTAGTGGGCCGCGTCCGATGTGACCGCCAGCATGCCGATCTCGTCGTAGGCGGATGCCGGGTGCCGCAGGCTGGTGACCAGCACCGTCTTCGGCCCCTGCTGGAGCAGACTGCGGGCGGCGGCCAGGGCTTCTTCCAAGCCCTCGATCCGCCGGCCGGTCAGCTTCGCCAGCTCGAACAGGTTCGGGGTTAGGATGTCGGCCGCCGGCACGGCCCGGTCGCGAAAGAAGCCGGGCACGGCCTCCTCGACGTAGAGCCCTCGCCCCAGATCGCCCATCACCGGGTCGCAGCAGAAAAGCGCCGCCGGGTTGGCCGCGCGGACTTCGGTCAGAGCCTCGAGGATCACATCGCCGACCGCCGGCTCGCCCAGGTAGCCGGACAGCACCGCCTGGCAATCGGCCAGAACCCCGCGTTCGGCGATGCCCCGAATCACCTCGCGAATCTCCCCGGCCGAGAAGGCCCGGCCGCGGCTGCTCTCGTAGCCTCTGTGGTTCGAGAGCTGCACGGTCATCACCGGCCAGACCTCGAAGCCGAGGCGCTGCAGCAAGAAGACCGCGGCGGCGTTGCCGACGTGGCCGTAGGCGACGTGGGACTGGATCGAAAGGATGGCCATGGCGGTCCCGTCTCTGCCCGGCCGCCCGCTTGCCAGGCGGCCTGCAATGGTTATAGTCCGCGCCGGTTTCCGGCGACAGACCTTTGGGCCCGGGCCCGAGGCCGGCCCGCACAGCCGAGAAAAATGGGGGAGAAATCCATGGATGCGACTGCCCGTCCGCGCCGCAGCGTGCTCTACATGCCGGGCTCCAACGCCCGGGCCCTGGAGAAGGGGCGCAGCCTGCCGGCCGACGCCCTGATCCTCGACCTGGAAGACGCGGTCGCTCCCGACGCCAAGGACCAAGCCCGCGGGCAGATCGCCGAAGCCGTGACCGCCGGCGGCTACGGCCGGCGCGAGCTGGCGATCCGGGTCAACGGCCTGGACACGCCCTGGGGCCGGGACGACGTCGCCGCGGCCGCCGCCTGCGGCCCCGACGCGCTCCTGCTGCCCAAGGTCGAGACCGCGACCATGGTCGCCGAGCTGGAGGCCCTGATGGTCGAGGCCGGCGCGCCCGACCGCACGGCGATCTGGTGCATGATGGAAACGCCGCTCGGCATGTTGAACGCCAAGGAGGTCGCCGGCGCCTCCAAGCGGGTCGCCTGCCTGGTCATGGGAACCTCGGACTTGGTCAAGGACCTGCAGGCCGCGCACACGCCGCAGCGCCTGCCGGTCCTGACCTCGCTGTCGCTCTGCATCCTGGCGGCTCGCGCCTACGGCCAGGCGATCCTCGACGGGGTCCACCTGGACCTCCAGGACGACGCAGGCTTCGCGGCGTCCTGCGTCCAGGGCAAGGAGCTCGGCTTCGACGGCAAGACCCTGATCCATCCCAAGACCATCGCCAAGGCCAACGAGGTCTTCGCGCCCTCGCCGGCCGAGGTCGAGCAGGCCCACAAGATCATCGCCGCCCACGCCGAGGCGACGGCCGCCGGCAAGGGCGTCGT
>JASJAL010000146.1 GCA_030067055.1 Kiloniellales bacterium
CGGGCCGCCGCGCGCGCCGGCCAAGCCCGTTGTTGCATTTGAGAATTGCTCGCAATACCTTGGCGGGCCGCCTTCAGCGGCTTCCCGCGCGCCACCGGAACCGGGCCGGCCTGCCAAGCCGGACCGGATGGAAGGGACATGGACGCTCTGGCCTTGGAGCATATTTGCCACGCCTTCGACGAGGTGCTGGCGGTCGACGACCTCAGCCTGACGGTCGGCGAGGGCAAGCTGGTCTGCCTGCTGGGCCCATCGGGCTGCGGCAAGACCACCGCCCTGCGGGTCGCGGCCGGGCTCGAGCGGCTCCAGAAGGGCCGGGTCCTGATGGACGGCCGGGTGATCGCCAACGGCAAGGTCGACGTGCCGCCGGAGGCGCGCAGCGTCGGCCTGGTGTTCCAGGACTACTCGCTGTTTCCGCACCTGACCGTGCTCGACAACGTCGCCTTCGGTCTTCGCGATCTCGCCTCGGATGCACGGCGCAAGCGGGCCTTCGAGGTGCTCGAGCAGGTCGGCATGGCGAACCGCGCGGAGGCCTACCCGCACACCCTCTCGGGCGGCCAGCAGCAGCGGGTTGCGCTGGCCCGGGCCTTGGCCCCGCGGCCCAGGGTCATGCTGCTCGACGAGCCCTTCTCGGGCCTGGATTCCAGCCTGCGCCACCAGATCCGCGACGACACGCTGCACGTTCTTAAGGAGAGCGGGACCGCGACCCTGATGGTCACCCACGATCCCGAAGAGGCCATGTTCATGGCCGACAGGGTGGCCCTGATGCGAGACGGTGCGGCGGTCCAGCAGGGCACGCCGGGAGAGCTCTACTTCTCGCCCCACGACGCCTTCGTGGCCAGCTTCTTCGGCGAGGTGAACCGGCTGAGCGGCCGCATCGAGGCCGGCCACGTGCCGACGCCGCTCGGCCAGATCTGCGCGCCGAACCTGCCCGAAGGCGCCGAGGTCGAGATCCTGATCCGGCCGGAGGCGCTGCGCCTGGACCCGCAGCCCCGGGGCGGCTCGGGCGGCGGCGGGACGGCAGGAGAGGTCGGGGTCGCCCGAGTCCTGGCCGCCCGGGTGCTGGGTCGCAGCAGCCTGATCCACCTCAGCCTGCCGGGCCACAGCGGGGCCGACCTGCACCTCCACGCCCGGGTGCCGGGACGTTTCCTGCCGGCGGAGGATCAGGCCATGGGGATCCACCTGGACCCCAGCCAGACCTTCGTTTTTCTCAAACCAGGCTGAGGTAAGAATGGCCGCCAGACATGGATTGCGGCTGCCAGGGCTTTCTGCGATAGTCCCGGCCAACTGGGAAGACCGATGGATTTCAAGGGAGAACCCCCATGGGGACCTTTAGCATCTGGCATTGGCTGATCGTCCTGGCGGTTGTCCTCCTGCTCTTTGGCGGGGGCGGCAAGATCCCAAAGCTGATGCGCGATATGGGCCAGGGAATCAACGCCTTCAGGAAGGGCCTTAAGGAAGAAGATAAGAAAAAGGCCGCAGACGGCGACGACAAAAAGGCGATCGAGCAGGAGCCTTCGGCCACTGCCAGCGTCTCGGCCGAGGGGGAGGAGCAGCCCAAGAAGGCTGCAGAGGGCTGAGCCCGCAGCCGGCTGCGCGGGAGGCGGCGCGGGCCGGCAATGTTCTTGAGGCACTGCCGTGTTTGATCTGGGTTGGTCCGAGCTAGCGGTTGTCGCCCTGGTGGCGCTGATCGTCGTCGGCCCTCGGGAGTTGCCCGAGGTCCTGCGCACGATCGGCAAGTGGGTGCGCAAGGCCAGGTCCATGGCCCGGGAATTCCAGACCAGCGTCGACGACATGGTCCGCGAGGCGGAGCTCGACGAGGCGCGCAAGACCATGGAATCGGCCCGGCACCTCGATATCGGTAAGGAGATCGAGAACAGCATCGACCCGACCGGAAGCGTAAAGGAAGAGGTCGCCGAGCTCGACGCCGCCACCCGCCGGGCCGCCAAGGGCGAGGACGAGGTCCCGCCCGAGTTCCGTGACGAAGAGGGCGAGGCCGAGGCTTCGGGAACGGTGGACGAGGAGGCTGACGGTAAGGGGGCGACGGTGATCGAGCAGCCGGCCCAGCCCGCCCCGCCGCATTCGATCGTGCCGCCCGAGGAGCCTCCCGCCAAGGCGACGAAAGCGGCGGGAAAGTCCAGCAAGCAGAGCGCCTAGACCATGGCCGAAGCCAGCGAAGCCCACAAAATGCCGCTGCTCGATCACCTGATCGAGCTGCGCCAGCGCCTGCTCTACAGCGTCATCGGGCTCTTCGTTGCCTTCCTGGTCTGCTTCTACTTCGCCCAGGACCTCTACAACATCCTGGTCGATCCCCTGGCCAAGATCCTGCTGGAGAGCGGGGTCCAGAGCGATCCCCGGCTGATCTACACCGACCTGACCGAGGTCTTCTTCACGCATGTGAAGGTCGCCTTCTTCTTCGGCGCCTTCATCTCCTGCCCGGTCTTCCTAGGCCAGCTTTGGCTCTTCGTCGCACCGGGGCTGTACCGCAACGAGAAGCATGCCTTCGCGCCCTTCCTGATCGCGACCCCTGTGCTGTTCTTCATCGGCGGCGCCCTGGTGTACTTCGTGATCATGCCGCTGGCCTGGCAGTTCTTCCTGTCCTTCCAGCAGGCCGGCGGCGACGGGGTCCTGCCGATCGAGCTGGAGGCCAAGGTCAACGAGTACCTCTCGCTGGTGATGACCTTGATCTTCGCCTTCGGGCTCTGCTTCCAGCTGCCGGTCATCATGACCCTGCTGGCCCGGGTCGGTTTGGCGACCTCGAAAGGCATGGCGGCCAAGCGCAAGTACGCCATCGTCGGCGTCTTCATCGTGGCGGCGATCTTCACGCCGCCGGATCCGATCAGCCAGATCTCCCTCGCGATCCCGATCATTCTGCTCTACGAGATCTCGATCCAGATGGCCAAGCTGGTCGAGAAGAAGCGCAAGGAGCAGGAGGCGGCAGAGGAGGCCGAAGCGCTCTCCGACTAGCGGCCTCGGGCCAGAGGCGTCTAGACGTGGAGGGGCGAAGCGCCTTATAAACGCCGCGATTGTCTGGCGCAGCCCCGATTCGGAAGCTTCCATGCACGACCTCAGGTGGATCCGCGAGAATCCCGCGGCCTTCGACAAGGCGCTCGGCCGCCGGGGGCTGCCGGCGCAGTCGGCCGCGATCCTCGAGCTCGACTCCGGCCGCCGTGCCGCCCAGACCGAGCTGCAGGAGCTGCAGAACCGGCGCAACGCGGCCTCCAAGGAGATCGGCAAGCAGAAAGCCCAGGGCGGCGACGCCGGGGACCTGATCGCCGAGGTCGGCGGCATCAAGCAGCGCATCTCGGAGGGCGAGGGGCGCGAGCGCCAGCTGGGCGAGGACCTGAACGCGCTGCTGGCCGGACTGCCCAACATCCTCGATGACGATGTGCCCGAGGGCGCGGACGAGGGTGCCAACCGGGAGGTGACGGCCTGGGGCGAGAAGCCCGAGCGCAACTTCCCCGCGAAGCAGCACTTCGAACTGGGCGAGGCGCTCGGCGCCATGGACTTCGGCGCCGCGGCCAAGCTCTCGGGGGCGCGCTTCGTGGTTCTCAAAGGCGTGCTGGCGCGCCTGCACCGGGCCCTAGCGGACTTCATGCTGGACATCCACACCGAGGAGTTCGGCTACACCGAGATCATGCCGCCCTACCTGGTGCGCGACCACGTGCTCTACGGCACCGGGCAGCTGCCGAAGTTCGCCGAGGATCAGTTCAGGACAACCGACGACTTCTGGCTGATCCCGACCGCCGAGGTGCCCTTGACCAACCTGGCGGCCGAAGAGATCTACGACGAGAGGCAGCTGCCGCTGCGCTTCACCGCCTTCACCCCCTGCTTCCGTTCCGAGGCCGGCGCGGCCGGCAAGGACACCCGCGGCATGCTGCGCCAGCACCAGTTCGAGAAGGTCGAGCTGGTCTCCATCGCCCATCCGGAGCACTCGGTCGAAGAGCACGAGCGCATGACCTCCTGCGCCGAGACCGTGCTGCAGCGTCTCGGCCTGCACTACCGCAAGGTCGTGCTTTGCAGCGGCGACACCGGCTTCGGCGCGCGCAAGACCTACGACCTGGAGGTCTGGTTGCCGGGCCAGGAGGCCTACCGGGAGATCTCCAGCTGCTCCAACTGCGGCGACTTCCAGGCGCGGCGGATGATGGCCCGCTTCCGGCCGGCGGAAGGCAAGGGGACCCGCTTCGTCCACACCCTCAACGGCTCGGGCTTGGCGGTCGGGCGGACCCTGATCGCGGTGATGGAAGCCTATCAGCAGGCCGACGGCTCCATTGCCCTGCCCGAGGCCCTGGCGCCCTACCTGGGCGGCCGGGCGGTGATCGGGGCCAGCAGCGATGCTTAGCGCGCCGCTAGATCTGACCGGAGCGCGGATCCTCCTCAGCAACGACGATGGCATCCATGCGCCGGGGCTGGAGGCGCTGGAGCGCATCGCACGGTCGCTCAGCGACGACGTTTGGGTGGTGGCGCCGGAAACCGAGCAGAGCGCGACCAGCCATTCCCTGACCCTGCGGCGGCCGCTGCGGATCCGCCATCTGGGGCCGGAGCGCTACACCCTCGACGGCACGCCGACCGACTGCGTCCTGGTTGCGGTCAAGAAGCTCATGGTCGACCGGCCGCCGGACCTGGTGCTCTCGGGCATCAACCAGGGCGCCAACCTGGGCGAGGACGTGACCTATTCGGGCACGGTGGCTGCGGCCATGGAGGCGGCGCTGCTGGGCTTTCCGGCGATCGCGCTCAGCCTGCTGCGGCGCGGCGACCACGAGTACCGCTGGGAGACCGCCGAGCACCATGCCGCTTCGGTGCTGCGGCGCCTGACCAGCCTGCCCTGGCCGCGCGACGTGCTGATGAACGTCAACTTCCCCGACGTTCCCGCCGAAGAGGTGCGCGGCATCCGGGTCTGCCGCCAGGGCCGGCGTGACGTCGACAGCCAGGTGGTCGACGGCTCGGACCCCAGCGGCCGGCCCTATGTCTGGGTCGGCAACTACATGAGCGACGAGACCTCGCAGGTCGGCAGCGACCTCGCCGCCCTGGCCGAGGACGCGATTTCGGTCACGCCGCTGCACCTGGACCTGACCCATGGCGAGACCCTGGAGCGCCTGACGGGGGTCTTCGCATGACCCTGGCCGCCCGCAAGATCCGTTTGCTGATGGAGCTGCGCCGCAAGGGCATCACCGACACGGCGGTCCTACGGGCCATCGAGCAGATCCCACGCGAGGCCTTTGTGCCCGCGCCCTTCCTCGACCAGGCCTACGAGAACCTGGCGCTGCCGATCGAGCGCGGCCAGACCCTGAGCCAGCCTCAGGTGGTGGCGCGCATGACCCAGGCACTGAGTGCCGCGGGCACCGGCAAGATCCTGGAGGTCGGCACCGGCTCGGGCTATCAGACCGCGGTCCTGTCGCGGCTCTGCCGCCGGGTCTACAGCGTCGAGCGCTATCGCGAGCTCACCGACGACGCCGAGCGCCGCTTCCGCGCCCTGAGGCTGCACAACATCGTGCCGCGGGTCGGCGACGGCTGGCACGGCTGGTCCGAACAGGCGCCCTTTCCCCGGATCATCGTCACCGCCGCTCCGCCGGACGTGCCGGGGACCCTGGTCGACCAGCTGGCAGAGGGCGGCGTTCTGGTGATTCCGGTCGGCCGACGCAGCCGGCAGCAAGAACTGCTCCGCGTGACGAAAGAAAATGCTAAGGTGTCCGAAGAAACACTGGGACCGGTTCGCTTCGTACCACTTGTAGCCGGCGTCCCGGAGGAGGCGCCCAAGCCCGCGGGCCGGGTCCGGTACTCTGGACCTCCGGGCTGGTCTTTGGCATGAAGGCAGCAGAGGTCGCAATGCTGGCTCGACCGAAAGGCTTCATGACCCTGTGCTTGGCTGCGGCCGTCGCCGTGGCCCTGTCGGGCTGCATGCGCACCACCAAGTCGGCCGGCAGCAAGTACAAGCCCAGGCCGGCGCCCAGCGTCAACGCTTCCTATCGCGGCTCCGAAGTGGTGCCGCTGCCACGCCGCAAGCCGCGCGCTCCGGCGCCAGTCCTGGCGAAGAAGACCCAAAAGGTCACGCCGGTTGCCGCCCGACCCGCATACCGGGCCAGTCCGGTGGCCGGCCGGGTGGGCTCGGCCGGGGTCTACTACGTCACCGTGAAGGACACCCTCTACAGCATCTCAAGGCGGTTCCATGTGCCGCTGCGCAGCCTGATTGACGCCAACGGCCTCAAGCCGCCCTATACCCTGAGGGTCGGCCAGAAGCTCAGCCTGCCTAGGGCGCGCACCTACACGGTCGTCAAGGGCGATACGGTCTACGGGATCTCGCGCCGCCACGGCGTCGACATGAGCGAACTGATGCGCCTCAACGGGATCAAGCCGCCCTATACCATCTCGGTCGGCCAGGCCTTGCACGTGCCCGACCCCAGCAGCCGGCCGACCCAGGTTGCGACGGCAAGCCTGGTCGCGAATGGCAGCCCGGCGGCGGCGAAGCCGGCACGTCCGGCGTCCGCCGTGCCCAGGGCGACGCCGGCGCCGCAACCGGCGGCCGCCGCGACCGCGCCCCGCGCTGTCCCCGTCGTCGCCCGGACCGGTCCGGTCCCAAAACCGCCGCCACGGTCCGGCAGCAAGTTCCTCTGGCCGGTCCAGGGCAAGGTCGTCTCCGGCTTCGGCGCCCAGGGCAAGGGCTACCATAACGACGGCATCAACATCCTGGCACCCAGGGGTGCGGGGATCCGCGCCGCCGAGAACGGCGTCATCGCCTATGCTGGCAACGAACTGCGCGGCTTCGGCAACCTGGTCCTGGTCAAGCATTCCGGTGGCTGGACCACCGCCTATGCGCACACCGACCAGATCCTGGTGCGCCGCGGACAGACCGTGAAGCGGGGCCAGCTGATTGCCCGGGTCGGGTCCAGCGGCAACGTGGCCCGGCCGCAGCTGCACTTCGAGATCCGCAAGGGCGCACGCGCCGTGGATCCGGCACGCCTCCTGGCCCGCCAGGACGCCAAGCTTTAGGCCTGCTCCGGCTGGATCGGACTCCGGAGCCCAAGCCCACCGAGCCGACCTGAACCCGCCCCAGGAGCCGTCGGGCTCCTCCGGATATACGGCATTCTAGGTTTTATCCTCCCTTAAGCTTATCTCGCGATAGTCGCGCCGGTTGTAGCTCCCGCGCGCCCACTTCAGCCCTGCCGCGCGCCCACAAGGCTCTAGCAAGGAACTCGTCATGGCCGTGACTTCAAAGCCGAACCCGCTGACGTCGAGGGACATCAGTGGACGGATGAGCCGTTGGTTCGCCGTCCTGTTTGTCGGACTTGGGCTTTCGGCCTGCGTTCAGGTTCCCGGTACCGTGCGCCTCGATCCGTCGGCGCAGCCGATGCGGGGTGCCAAGGTCCTGATCATGCAGCCCGACGTCGAGGTTTCGGAGCTGACCGTGGGCGGCCTGCTGGAGCCGAACGCGGCCTGGACCGCGGCCGCCGAGCGCAACATCGACCGGGCCCTGGAAAGGGTGCTTGCGGAGCAAGGCGCCAATTGGGTGCATCTGAACCCCAAGGGCAAGCTGATCCGGACCCCGGCCGTCTCGCAGCTGGTCAAGCTTCACGGCGCGGTCGGCGCCTCGATCCTGTTCCACGGCTATCCCGGCGGGATCCCGCTGCTCAACAAGAACGGCAAGTTCGATTGGACCCTTGGCCAGGACGCCGCGATCCTCGGCAGGGCCTACAAGGCCGATTACGCGCTCTTCGTTTACTTCCGCGACAGCTTCTCCAGCGATGCCCGGGTCGCCTTGAACGTCTTGACCGCGATTGTCGGCGCGGGGGTCCGGGGCGGCCAGCAACTCGGCTTCGCTTCGCTGGTCGACCTGCGAACCGGCAAGATCGTCTGGTTCAACATCATGGCGCGGGGCACGGGCGATCTGCGCGAGGCCGAGGCGGCGGTCGATGCCTCGCAAGTCCTGCTCGCGGAACTGCCCTTTTAGGGCCAGCGCGATGATGGGCCTTCGCCGCAGATCCGCACCGTTCCTCTTCGGCCTTCTGCTCTCCGCCTGCGCTTCGACCGGAAACGTTCAGGACATCCAGCCCGGCGAGCGTCCGGACCTCGCATCCGACGAGGCCGGGCTCTGGATGAAGATGGACCGCTTCGAGGCCGAGCTGCGCGACTCCGGCCAGTTGGTCGATGATCCCGCGCTCGGGGCCTACCTCGAGCGGATCGTCTGCGAACTGGCCCTGGACTACTGTCAGGACATCCGGATCTATCTGGTTCGGACCCCGGGCTTCAATGCCAGCATGGCACCCAACGGCGCGATGGTGGTGTGGAGCGGACTGCTGCTGAGATGCGAGAACGAGGCGCAGCTGGCCTACGTTCTGGGCCACGAACTGGCCCACTACATCGAGCGGCATTCCCTGAAGCGTTGGCGCGACCTGCGCGCGACGACGAACGGCTTGGCCTTCTTCCAGTTCGCCACCGCCATCACCGGCCTCGGCGTGGTCGGCGACCTGGCCACCCTCGGGGCGATGGGCAGCATCATGGCCTTCTCGCGGGACCATGAGCGGGAGGCGGATCGGATCGGGCTGCAGCTGGCGCAGCGTGCCGGCTACAGCGGTGCCGAGGCGGCCAAGATCTGGGACTACCTTCAGCGTGAGAAGGAGGCGGCGGAGGATGGCGACAGCTTCATCTTCTTCGCCAGCCATCCGCCGAGCGAGGAACGCCGCGACACCCTGGCCGCGCTTGCGCAGACGAGGCCCGGCAAGGGACGGGTCGGCAGCAAGGAATACCACAAGCTGACGGTCGGCCATCGCATGGCCTGGCTGCGCGACGAGCTTCAGCTGCGCGACTACTCGCGGATCGAGGCCCTGACCGCGCATCTCCTGGACTCCGGGATCGATCCCGGGCCGGTACACTTTCTCCGCGGCGAGGTCTACCGCCTGCGCGACCAGGAGGGCGACACCCGCAAGGCGCTGGCGGCCTACCACGCCGCCCTGAAGACCCGTCAGGCGCCGGCCGAGACCTATCGCTCGCTGGGCCTGGTCCTCTGGTCCATGGATGAGCCGGGGAAAGCCCAGAGCGCCTTCCGGCAATACATCCGCCGGCGGCCGAAAGCCGACGACCGCGCGATGGTCGAAGACTACATCAATCAGCTCAACTGAGGTTGGTCATGAGAGCGAAGATCTCCTGCCTGATTCTGCTTCTGGTGCTCGCGTCCTGCAGCCCCTACCGCCTGATCGAGCCGAAGCAGCAGACCATCGGCGAGCGCTACAGCGTCACCACGCCAGTCGCCTGGACTGGCGCCACGATCCGGAACGGCGAAACCTGGACGATCAACGGACCGGCGCTGGACGAGCTCAACTTCTTCGCCGGGCTCGGCGAAGGGCGCAGCCTGGTCTCGCCGGACTCCGGAACCGGCGCCCCGCCGGTTTTCAAGGCCCGGATGCGGGCCAACGAAATCATGGAGCTGGTGACCGACAGCCTGGCCTACAGCGGCTACAAGCGGGTCAAGGGAAGCAAGTTGCGGCCGGCCAAGTTCGGCCAGCTTTCCGGCTTCCGCTTCGAGTTCGTCTTCACCACCGAGGACGGCTTGAAGTACGCCGGCAAGGCCATCGGTGCGGTCGACAAGGGCGAGCTGCACCTTATCCTGTTCTCGGCGCCCTTCTCGCACTACTTCCCGACCTACAACCAGACGGTCGAGCAGATCTTCTCCTCGATCGCCGTTGTGGCCCAAGGCGCAGGGTGACCAATACCAAGGAGCGCTAATACTGACCCTTTTGATGGCGCGCGGCGGCCCGCCGGGC
>JASJAL010000147.1 GCA_030067055.1 Kiloniellales bacterium
CCGCCGTGCAGGCCGCGCAATGCACCAACGACACCTGGAAGAAGGTGATGGAGCGCGGAAAGATCGTGGTCGGCGTCAAGGCCGACTACAAGCCCTGGGGCTTCCGCGACGAGAACGGCAAGCTGGTCGGCATGGAAGCGGACATGGCCCAGGACGTCGCCGATGCCATGGGCGTCGAGCTGGAGCTGGTGCCGGTGCAGTCGTCAAACCGAATGCAGTTCCTGGAGCAGGGCAAGATCGATCTGATGATCGCCACCATGTCCGACCGCAAGGACCGGCGCGAGATCGTCGGCATCATCCAGCCCAACTACTACACCTCGGGCACCAACGTCATGTCGCCCAAGCCGCTGGGCCTGAAGAATTGGGAAGACCTGCGCGGTAAGCCGGTCTGTGGCAAGCAGGGCGCCTTCTACAACCAGATCGTCGAGGAGCGCTACGACGCCGAGGTCGTGGCCTTTGTCGGCAACGCCGAGGCCAAGCAGGCCCTGCGCGACAAGAAGTGCATCGCCTGGGTCTATGACGACTCCTCCATCATGTCCGATCTCTCGTCCGGCAACTGGGACGAGTTCGAGATGCCGCTGGCCTCCGAGGACGACAACCCCTGGGGCCTGGCCGTTCCGCTCGGGGAGAAGGACTGCGTCTTTGGCCGCTTCATGTCCGGCATGCAGTATAACTGGCTCCAGTCCGGCCGGCTGATCGAGCTGGAGGAGAAGTGGGGGATCCAGGCGACCGCCTTCCTCAAGGCACAGCAGGAGCGCTTCGCCGACTGGCTTGCGAAATAGAGCTGCCGCCTGACGAGGGGCGCTCCGCGCCGAGCGCCCCTCTGATGCCCTCGGCGTGCCCACATGCTGAGGCGACGGCGGCCGGCGGCCACTCGGGGGACCCATGCTCGATCTCTTCCGCGAATTCTTCCTCCAGCTAGCGGAGGACTACCCGCGCTGGAACTTCATCTTCTTCTACGATGAGCGCCAGTGGGGCCGCATCCTCGAGGGTCTCTACTACACCCTGATCCTCTCGCTCGCCTGCATCGTCTTTTCGGTGGTCATAGGGGTCGTGGGCGCCTGGGCGCAGGGCTCGCCGCTCCGCTGGCTGCGGAACCTGGTGCAGGGCTACATCCAGTTCTTCCGCAACACGCCGCCCTTCGTGCAGCTGCTGTTCTTCTACTTCGCGCTCGGCCAGTTCACGCCGACCTACTCGCCTGACGGCTGGCTGGAGTATCCGATCATCTCGAACGTCGGCTGGGCGGTCATCTCGCTGTCCTTCTTCGCCGGCGCCTTCAACGTCGAGATCTTTCGCGCCGGCATCGAGGCGGTGCCGGAGTCCACGCAAGAGGCGGCAACGTCCCTAGGGTTCACGCGCCTGCAGACCTACACCGAGGTCGTGCTGCCGCTGGCGTTCCGGGTCTCCTTGCCAGCGCTCAACAACAACCTGGTCAACCTGGTCAAGACCACGACCCAGGCCTTCGCCATCGCCGTGCCTGAGCTCCTCTACCAGTGCGTGTCGATCTGGAACGACTATCCCAGCGCGCAGTACCCGACCATGCTGCTGCTGTTCGTCGTCTACATCGGCCTCGTGGGAATTCTCGTCTACGGCATGCATCGCTGGGAGACGGCGATGAAGATCCCGGGTTACGGAGCCGGCGCATGATGGGCCGCCCGATCCCCGGCCTCGGCACCGCCGCCACCGGCGACCTGGCGGTGATGAAGCCCTTCGATCCGGCCGGCCGGACGCGCACTGACGCGCTCATGGTCTCACGCTTCCTCGCCGGCCTGGACTGGCGCCACTTCCTAGGCCTGATCCTGATCCTGGGTCTCTGGCCGGCCCTAGCCTATGCGCAGGGTCGCTACAGTCAGGCCGACGCCTTTGCCGCGCTGGTGAAGTGGATCCCCTTCGTCGTCACCGACGGGTTCTTCTTCAACATCCTGATCAGTTTCTTCTCCATGGCGATCGGCACGGTCGCCGGCATCATCCTCGGTTTGATGCAGATTTCGCCGATCGGCTGGATCCGCTGGCCGTCTTTCTTCGTCACCCAGCTGTTCCGCAATTCGCCCTGGCTGGTCCTGCTGTTCATCGTGCTCCTGGCCTTTCCCTTCGAGATCGTGATCTTCGGGGAAATCTTTAGCTTTCCCGCTTGGATCAAGGCAGTCATCGGGCTGTCGCTGCCGATCATGGCCAACCTGGCCGAGGTCCTGCGCGGGGCGGTGCAGTCGGTGCCCTCCGGGCAGTGGGAGGCCGCCGAATCCCTGGCCTTCTCCCGCCGCCAGACCCTCTTCGAGATCATCCTGCCGCAGTGCTACAAGCGGATGATCCCGCCCTGGATGAACTGGTACGCGATCCTGACCATGGCGACGCCGCTCTGCTCCCTGCTGGGCGTCGAGGAGATGATCAACCTCTCGCGACAGGCGATCGAAGCCGAGGACAATCACCCCGAGCTGTTGGTGCCCTTCTACGGCTTCGCGCTCATCGTTTTCTTCGCCTATTGCTATCCGATCGCCCGCTGGACGATCGCGCTTGAACGCAAATACGCGGTGAAGCTCTAGCGCCCTTTGACGGCCTCACAGCAAGCAGATGGGAAACATACCGATGTCCGAATGGACCCCAGATCAGCCGATCATCTCGATCAAGGAAGTGCACAAGTCCTTCGGGGCGCTCGAGGTGCTGAAGGGCGTGACGATCGACGTGATGAAGGGCGAGGTGATCTGCATCATCGGCCCTTCGGGCTCGGGCAAATCCACCTTGATCCGCTGCATCAACGCGCTCAACGACATCCAGTCCGGCTCGATCACGGTCGAGGGGCGGGAGGTCCACGCCCCGGATCTCGACAAGCTTGAGCTGCGCAAGAAGGTCGGCATGGTCTTCCAGCAGTACAACCTCTTCCCGCACAAGACGGCGCTGGAAAACATCATGATGGCGCCGCTGAAGGTCCTGAAGGAACCCAGGGCCGAGGTCGAGGAACGGGCCCGCGCGCTCCTGGCCAAGGTGCGTCTTCAGGGCAAGGAAGACAGCTATCCGGGCGAGCTGTCCGGCGGCCAGCAGCAGCGCGTGGCGATCGCCAGGTCTCTCGCCATGCAACCGGACGTGATGCTGTTCGACGAGGTCACCGCCGCCCTCGACCCCGAGACCGTGAAGGAGGTCCTGGTCACCATCAAAGACCTCGCCCAGGACGGCATGACCTGCATCCTGGTGACTCACGAGATGGGCTTTGCCCGCGAGATCGCGGACCACATCTACTTCACGGACCGCGGCGTGATCGTCGAGCACGGGCCGCCGGCGACCTTCTTCAAGGATGCCAAGGACCCGCGCACGAAAGAGTTCCTGAGCCAGATCCTCTAGCGACGGCCGGTCGGAGGCCTTCGCGGCCCGGCGGTGATAGGATGCCCAGATGGCACGACGACCCGAAGGGCCCCTGAAGCGCGGCTGGACCACCGGGGCCTGCGCGACGGCGGCGACCCGGGCGGCCTACACGGCGCTCCTGACCGGCGCGTTCCCCGATCCGGTGACCATCCGCCTGCCGCGCGGCGAGGCGCCGGCCTTCCCACTCGCTCGCGAAGAGCTGGGCGCGGACTTCGCGCGGGCCGGGATCGTCAAGGACGCCGGTGACGACCCGGACGTGACCCACGGCGCCCTGGTGCTGGCGACCCTGCGCCGCGGCGAGGCCGGCAGCGGCGTCGTCTTCCGCGCCGGGCCCGGCATCGGGATCGTCACCAAACCCGGACTGCCCCTGCCGACCGGCGAGCCGGCGATCAACCCCAAGCCGCGCGAAATGATGCGCGCCGTGGTCGCCGAGCTCGCCGCCGCACAGGGCGAAGCCGGCGACGTCGAGATCGAGATCTCGATCCCCGGCGGCGCCGAGCTGGCCAGGAAGACCTGGAACCCGCGCCTCGGCATCGAAGGCGGCCTTTCGGTCCTAGGCACCACGGGCGTGGTGGTGCCCTTCTCCTGCGCGGCCTGGATCCACTCGATCCACCGCGGCATCGACGTCGCTCGCGCCAACGGCCTCGCGCACGTCGCCGCCTGCACCGGCTCGACCTCGGAGGCCGCGGTCCAGGCGCTCTACGGGCTGCCGGAGATCGCGCTGCTGGACATGGGCGACTTCGCCGGGGGCCTGCTGAAGTACCTGCGCCGGCATCCCCTGCCCCGGCTCAGCCTGGGCGGGGGCTTCGCCAAGCTCGCCAAGCTGGCCGCCGGGCACCTCGACCTGCACTCCGGACGCAGCCAGGTGGACTTCGATTTTCTTGCCGAGATGTTGGCCGAGCTGGGCGGTGACGCGGCACTGGTGGCGCAGGCACGCGACGCCAACACCGCAAGCGAGATCCTCGGCCTGGCCGTGGCCGCGGACCTGCCCCTGGCCGACGCCGTGGCGACGCGGGCCCGGGCCACGGCGCTCGGCGTCTTGGCGGGCGCGACCGAGGTCGAGGTCCTGGTCGTCGATCGCCAGGGCCGGGTGGTCGGGCGCGCCGATGCCTGAGCCCCGTCGCGTCCTGATCCTGGGCGGCACCGCCGAGGCGCGCGAGCTGGCGCGGTCCCTGGCCGGGCAGACGGGCCTGGAAGTCGTCACCTCCCTGGCCGGGGTGACCCGCAACCCCGAGCTACCGCCGGGCGAGCTGCGGCGCGGCGGATTCGGCGGCGCGGCCGGCCTCGAGGCCTATCTGCGGGACGAGGCGGTCGCCTGTCTGGTCGACGCCACCCATCCCTACGCGGAGCGGATCTCGGCCAACGCCGCAGCGGCGGCGGCCGCGGTCGGGGTCCCGCGCCTGCAGCTGCTGCGGCCGCCCTGGAACGAAGAGCCGGGCGACCGCTGGATCCGGGTCCGCGACACCGAGGAGGCGGCCGAGCGTTTGCCCGACCTGGGGCGGCGGGTCTTCATCTCCTCCGGACGTCAGGGGATCGGCGCCTTCCGGGCCCTAGCCGCCCATTGGTTCCTGATCCGCCTGATCGATCCGCCCGAGGCGCCTCTCCCCCTGCCCGCCTACGAGGTAACGCCGGGCCGCGCGCCCTTCACCATCGAGCAGGAGACCGGGCTGCTGCAGCGCCATCGCATCGAGATGCTGGTCAGCAAGAACAGCGGCGGCGACATGACCTACGCCAAGATCGCCGCGGCCCGCCGTCTCGGCCTGCCGGTCGTCATGCTGGACCGCCCCGCACCGCAGCCTGGCCCGACGGTCCCCGCGCCGGCGGCGGCCGCCGAGTGGCTGCGCCGAGAGCTTCGAGCGGGCGCGGGTTGACCGATCTGCGGCCTTGCCCGAGCGGTCTCCGGCGATCAGATTAGGGGCGGTCCGCTGACGGTGCGGCAATTGCCCGGCCGACTGCGGATGCGTCGTGGGACTTTCCGAGAGAACCGGTATCGAGGGAGCGGCCCCTGCGTCGGGCCGGGTGACGACATCGATGGCAAAGCAGCAAATCCTTCCGGCCTTCGTGACGCCGATTTGGTCGAGCGTCTGGGATGACTCCGCCGAGCTGAACGCGGGCCTCAAGCGCATGATCCTGGAACGCGCCCCGAAGGAAGCGCAGACCCACCGCAGCAACATCGGCGGCTGGCACTCGGAGCAGGACCTGCTCAGGTGGCAGGAACCCGAGGTCCCCGAGCTCGTCGAACGGATCAAGGCCGGGATCAACGCCATGACCCAAGCGACCAATGGGATGGAAGAGGCCGCGGCCGGCGGCTTCTTTATGGTCGCCTGGGCAAACTTGCTGCACCAAGGCGGCTACAACCAGGTCCACGACCACAACAGCTATGCCTGGTCCGGGGTCTACTATGTCGACATCGGCGACGACACGCCGGATGATCAGATGAGCGGCCGGATCGAGTTCATCGATCCGCGGGTCGGGGTCGGGTCGCCGAAGGTGCCGGGCGATCCCTTCAAGCAAAGGATGCGGTTCAAACCCGAAGCCGGCGGCATGTTCATGTTTCCCGGCTGGCTTAGGCACTACGTGCACCCCTACAGGGGCGAGACACCGAGGATATCGATCGCCTTCAACATCGCCTTCAACGAACCCGAAGAGTCCGGCGGCCAGCGACCCTGAACGCAAGGCGACCGGCTCGTCCAACACAAGCGTTGCGGCGGGCTGCCGGCCCGAGCCGGCACGGCTTGTGCCCCCGCTCGGACAGGATCACACTGGCGTCCTGAAGTGCCGGACCTTCGCTTCCCGATGGTCCGACGACTCGATTAGTGAGGCCCGAGGGGTACGGTAATGCAGCCAGGCAGTGCCCAGATTGGCGAAAGCCCGCAAGAGGCCAAGCCAGAGATGACCATGATCCAGGGTTTCGTGACCCCGGTCTTGAAGTGCAGCTTCCCGAACTGCGACGAGCTGAACGAGGGCCTGAGGGCACTCATCCTGCGGATGGCGAACCCGGAGCCGACCGACCACCGGAGCAACGTCGGCGGCTGGCATTCGCAGAACGACTTCTTGAAGTCCGACGACCCCTACGTCCGGCAGCTCCTGGAATGGATCACCACCGCGGTCACCGGGATGACCCAGGCGACCGGCGGCGGCGAGATCGCGACCAAGGGCGACTTCACGGTCCTCGGCTGGGCCAACGTGCTCTACCCGGGCGGCTACAACAAGGCGCACACCCACAACTCCTACGCCTGGTCCGGCGTCTACTACGCCGACATCGGCGACAACGACCCATCAGACCATCTGTCGGGCTTGATCGAGTTCATCGACCCGCGCGCCGGGGTCGGTTCGCCGCTGGTGCCCGGTGATCCCTTCGACCAGCCGCTGTACTTCCGGCCCGAGGCCGGCCAGCTCTTCATGTTCCCCGGCTGGCTGCGACACTATGTTCACCCCTACCGAGGCCGCCGGCCGCGCATATCCATCGCCTTCAACGTCCGCTGGGAACGGCGCCCGGCCGAAGCGAGCTGAGCCCAAGGGTGCAGCAACTATTTTCCCGTCATCAGGGCAAGGCCAGAGCGCTGCCCGATCCCGGCCCCGCTTCGATCTACCTCGGTCCTCGTTCGCCGGTCCGCAGCACCTCCGGCACCGATCTTAGTTGCCGCGGCGCTGCAGGCTGACTCGCTGGTAGACGCCCTCGATGTTCAGCGGCAGCCACTCGGCGTAACGGCCCCAGTCCTTGTATTTCTCGAGCTTGATGCCCGCCTTCATCTCGTCCAGCGACTGGCCGGCGCGGGCGCCCGCCAGGACAGCGTCGTAGAGGTCCTGGAGGTAGTCGCCGTGGTCGGCGGCGTCGGCTTTGGTGCCGAGCGGTCCGTGCCCCGGAACCAGGATGTCGAAGTCGAGAGCCTCGACCCGGCGGATCGCCTGGATCCAGTCGGGAAAATAGGAATCGCTGAGGTTCATGTAGGGCAGGCGCTTGACCGAGATGAAGTCGACGGTGAAGAGCGCACGCTCCTCCGGGAAGTGCATGACGATCAAGTTGTCCGAATGACTGGACCCGAGGTAGAGGAGATGCACCGTCTTGCCTCCGAGCTCGATGGTCATCTTGTCGGAGAAGGTCACGTCGGGCACCGCGGTCGGCCGCTTCTCGCCCAGGATCGTCGCCTTGGCTTTCTCGTGCGCCACCACCGTGGCGGTGTCGGCAAAGACCTCGCCGCCGGCGATGTGGTCCCGATGGTCGTGGCTGTAGACGAGATACTTGATCGGCTGGTTGAAGCGCGAGGCAATCTCGGCCTTCAGCCATTCAGCCGCCTCGGCGTTGATCGGGTCGGTCACGATCACGCCCTCGGGCGTGACCAGGAAGACCGAGTAGTGGAACTTGTTCTGGAAGCGGTAGAGGTCGCCGGCAATCTTGGTGATCTCCCGCTTCACCTCCTGCGCCGACGCCGTGGCCGCGGCGAGGCACAGCACAAGAACCGCCGCCAACGCCGCCATCCGATCGAAGCCCGCTTTCATCGCCCTGTCCCTCCCTATCGCCGTCCTTCGTTGCAAAATCCTAGAACAGACTGCGCGTCCGGCGGTTTCACTTTTTCATGACGAAGGCGCGGAGAGGTGCGGCGTCAGGACCGGCGAATGTGGCGGCAGACGTGGACGTGCTCGGGATCGTAGAGCTTGGAGTCGGCGAAGCCGCGCTCGTCCAGCACCCGGCCGACCAGGATCAGGGCGGTGCGGGTGATCTTGGCGGCGCGGACCTTGTCGCGGATCTCGGCGAGGCGGCCCAGGATCACCTGCTGGTCGGGCCAGGAGGCCCGGTAGACCACCGCGACCGGGCAGTCGGCGCCGTAGTGCGGGGTCAGGTCTTCGACCACCTGGCGCAGATTGCGCACCGAGAGGTGGATCGCCAGGGTCGCGCCGCTACGACCGAGGCTGGCCAGTTCCTCGCCTTGAGGCATGGCCGAGGCCTTCATCGCGGTGCGGGTCAGGATCACGGTCTGGCTGATGCCCGGCAGGGTCAGCTCCTTGCCCAGAGCGGCCGCAGCCGCGGCGTAGGCCGGCACGCCGGGGGTGATGTCGTAGGGGATGCCCAACGCCTCCAGGCGCCGGATCTGCTCGGCGATGGCGCCATAGAGCGAAGGGTCGCCGGAGTGGACTCGGGCGACGCTTTGCCCGGCGCCGTGGGCGTCCCGGATCTCGGCGAGGATCTCGTCCAGGTTCAGCGGCGCCGAGTCGACGACCCGCGCGCCGGGCTTGGCGAAGCCGAGGATCTCGACCGGCACCAGGGAGCCGGCGTAGAGGATCAGGTCGGCTTCCTCGATGAGGCGCTTGCCGCGCAGGGTCAGAAGATCGGGCGCGCCCGGGCCGGCGCCGATGAAGTGCACGGTCATTTCGGCTGCCCCGCCCGCTTGGCCGGTGCGGCATCGCTGCCCGCATCGTAGCCGCGCGGCGTGTAGACCCAGAGGCCGCCGTCGCGGCGCGGGACTCGGCGCGTGGTGGTGGATCCGATCAAGACCAAAGTCAGCATGTCGACCTGCTCCGGCGCCAGATCAGACAGGTCGATCACCGTGACCTCTTCGCCTTCGCGGCCGAGGCGCCGGGCCAGGACAACCGGCGTATCGGCCGGGCGGTGCTGCAGCAGGATGTCTCGCGCGCGTTCGAGCTGATGGCGCCGGCGCCGCGAGACCGGGTTGTAGAGCGCGACCACGAAGTCGCCCTCGGCGGCGGCCGTCAGCCGCTTCTCGATCGCCGGCCAGGGGGTCATGAGATCGGAGAGCGAGACCGTGCAGAAGTCGTGGCCCAGGGGCGCGCCGATTCGCGCCGCCGCGGCCTGCAGCGCCGAGATGCCGGGCGCGACCTCGACCCGGACCCGTTGCCACTCCGGCCGTTCGCAGGCCTCCAGCATCTCGAAGACCAGGCTGGCCATGGCGTAGATCCCTGGGTCTCCTGAAGAGACCAGGGCCACCGTGCGGCCATCTGCGGCCAGGGCCAGGGCGTGGCGGACCCGCGCCTCCTCTTCCCCCAGCTCGAAATCGTGGCGCGCCTTGCCGGCGGCGGCCGGCCCGAGCAGATCCAGGTAGAGCCGGTAGCCGACGAGATCGCTCGCCGCCGCGACCGCCGCCTGGCTCTCGGGCGTGCGCCAGGCCTCCGCGCCCGGCCCCGTGCCGATCACCAGGAGCCGGCCCTGCGCGGCGCCGAGCGAAACCGCATCCAGGGGGTGCGGCGCCCTGGCCAGCGCGCAGGTCGCGCCGGCGAACTTGGCCTTGGGCAAGATCAGCGCGCCTCCATCACCAACGGCGGCCAGGGCAGCACCCTCTGCGACTCCGTGTACGCCGACCGCTCGGAAGACTGCTTCCGAGGGCGCGGCAAGGCGCGGGGTCTCGGCCTCCAGCGTCGCTGCGTCGAAAAACCGG
>JASJAL010000135.1 GCA_030067055.1 Kiloniellales bacterium
GGCGGGGAAAAGGACTACCTCACTGGCCTTCACGCGAGGATGCGGGCGTAGCTCAGGGGTAGAGCGCAACCTTGCCAAGGTTGAAGTCGTGAGTTCGAATCTCATCGCCCGCTCCATTTTTCCAGCTGAAATCATTCGACCCTGTAGGCCGCGCGGCTAGCGTTCGAGCGCGACCGGCCAGGACTCCGGCGGCTCGGCCTTCAGAGCTTCGAAGTGGTGGCGCAGGTCGTCCCGCATGCGCTTCTGGCCGAACCACTGGGCCAGGCCACTGAAGAAGCCCGTCGCCTTGTCGGCGAAGGTGCTGGCGACCAGGGCCACGAGGCTGCCGCCGTCGAGCGGCAGGGCCAGCAGGACGAACTGCAGCGCCTCGTAGGTGTGCCCGACGTAGTACTCGCGCATGGCAAAGATCGTGTAGCCCTCGCCGCCGGCAACGACCTGGTGGGCCAGGATGTAGTTGGGCCGGCCGCTGATCTCGCGCTTGGTCCAGTAGTGGTCGTGGGCAATGTCGGGTCGCTGGGTCCGCGGATAGCCGGCGAGCGCGGCCGCGAAGTCCGGGAAGAACCGCAGTAGCGGAAGGTTCTTTGGGGTCGATACGGCGGTGAGGCCCGTCTCCGGATAGAGGGCGGTGCCGTTGCGCCGATAGGGCGCGATGGCGGCCAGGCCACCCGTGCGGTATGCCGCCTTGCGGTCGAGGAGGAGCTCCCGATAGAGCGCCGAAGCGCCGCCGCCCGGTCCGGCGGCTGCGTCACCTTCTCCGCCAAGGCCGGCTTCGATGCGCGCGGCCTCAGCCGCCGAGAGGTTGAAGTCGCCGCCGCTGCGATCGTCGCGCAATCGCCGGGCCTCGTCGGCTTCCCCGTCGGCGAAGGCCTGCCCCCTCCAGTCCGCCGTGCCGTCCTCCAGGGGGCCGGCCGCGATAATGTTGGGGTCCCGGACCAGGTTCCGGCCAGTCAATGCGTCGACATGCAGGGCTTCGACCGGGACCGCCAGGCGCATGACCACGGCCGCGCTGATGTGGTCCCCGCGCAGCGTCTCTTGGTCGCGCGCTACGATCTCCCCGCGCAACACCGCAGCGCGTTCGGCCGCGGACAGGCCCAGCAGGTCGAAGAGCTCGTCGATCGACGGCGGCGAAGCCGCCCGCACGCCTGTCGTCAGGGCTATGGCAAGGCACAGCGAGACCAGAACCGCCATGAACGGCGAGGTCCGGAACCCTGCCCTGCCCCGCCTCGGCTTGCGCAAATCTTTCCTCCCGCCGACTCTGACCCAGGCCTCATGAGGGCGGCTTTCCCGGCGGCGAAGGCCGGTCATCCTACCGCCGGTCGGGGCCGCTGCTCGATTACGGTAAGCGGGACGCTTTCAAGGCTCAAGTCACCGAGGCCGGTGTCTCGAGGGCGGGTCTGCAGGCGTCCTCGGCTAGAGCGTGGCGCGCATCTGCGACACCAGGGAGGGCGTCAGCCTGCCGGTCTGCGCGCGGCCCTGCTTCGCCTCGAATCGGCGCACAGCCTCCTCGGTCCCAGGACCGAGGATGCCGTCGACCGGACCCTGATAGAGGCCGTGGGCCTTGAGCAAGCGCTGCGCCGAGGCAACGTCCACCGACTCTCCATTGCCGCCGTCCTGGCCCGAGCGGACGCGTTCCTTCTTCCACTCCTCGTAGAGCCGTTGCTCCTCGATCTGCTGGCGGACTTCCTCTTCCTGCAGCTGAGACTGGCGCTCGTACTCGAGGCGCCGCCGTTGCTCGTCCCGCTGCTCTGCGCGACGGTCCACGGCGGCCTGCTTTCGCTTTTTTTCGGCCCGCGGCTTGTCGATGAACTCGTTGCCGGCGATGCCGCCGGCGACCGCCAGGCCGCCGATCACCAGGGGATTCTTCGAGACCAGGGCGCCGGCGATGCCGCCGGCCGCAGCGCCGCCGATGGTGCCCGTGTCGACCGTGGAACCTTCGCCGGAGGCCGAGGTGCAGGACGACAAGGCGATCGCCAGGAGAGCCGCGGCTCCGATGGTCGCAGCGGACCGCGCATGGCCTTTGGTGATTGCAGTCATCGCTGCCCCCTATTTCGAGTTCTCGAAGTTTCGGACCTCGTCCAGGGAGAGCGCGCCGTCCTTGTCCTGATCGGCTTCACCGATATCGGCCAGCTTGTCGTCCATCACTTCGGGGAAGCTCAACTCGCCGTCGCCGTCGTTGTCGAGGGCCTTGAAGCGATCGGCATCGATGGCCGGCACCTCGTCCTGCTTGAGTCGGTAGTCGCCGTCGGAGTCGAGGGCCGAAAACGCCGCGGCCGTATCGGCGGCGATTTCGGCCTCGTCCAGGAGCCCGTCGCCATCCGTGTCGGCCGCCTCGAAGCCGAGCCGTCGAGTCTCCTCGTCCAGGCTCTCGGCCATCGCTTGCGCCCCGGGGAGCGCCAGGAAAAGCGCTGCAAACACAGCGCCAAAAACCTGAGATCGGGCCCGCATGATCTCTTCTCCGTCTTGGTCCGTCGACCAGAACCTATGGGAAGCGCGCCGCGACTGTCAACGACCGGCCTGGGACGCGACCCGACGCGAGAAGGCGTTATCGGCTCAAGCGGTTACGACGCCGCCTAGCGTGAGCGCCTGCCGACGCGTGGGACGACTTCCTCATCCTCCGAACCGTCGTGGAGTGAGAATTCCTGACGTGGCGCGCTGTCGCGCACGATCTCGATGTCCCGAAGAGATCTGACCTTCATTCCGAAGGAATCGCCGGGCCGCTCCAGCCGCGCCAGGGTTCCGGCCACAAACCGCGGCTCGCCCATCGTGTCCAACCAGGGCGTTCTCAGGATCTCGACTTCGACGTACTCCTTTCCGGGATACAGGAGGCGCTCGGTCGAGAGGATGCCCAGGCGATCACTCAAGCAACGTTGCAGGAGAGCGGCGACGTGGTCGTGGTCGTCGCTCTGCAGGACATCGTGAAGGTAGTCGCCCGTGTGGTCTACACCGGTGACCTCCACGTTTCTGGTGCCAAAGAGGCGAAACTGAAATCCTTTGCCCCTGGCTTCGACGATAAACACGTTGCCAAGGCACGCGATGAAAGCCTCAGGCCTCAGGTCGGATTTTCGGGCGAGTTGATCGGGGGCGGGCTGAAGTCGCCTGTAGGCCTGGAGGAAGACCTCCGCTTCTTGCGTTTGAGGCGATACCATCGACCAGTTCAGCTCGTTTCGATGATCCCGACCGGGGGACGGCCGCGCAGACAGGCGAAGCCTAATCCAGAAACATCGCTGCCTTTGAGCCTATTCTTAGCGCAGACTACCCTAAAAGCCATAGAAATGTCGTCGGGCTTTGGCCGTAACTTCTCCGCCGTCCCGGCGCCGCGCCCGTCCGGAAGCAACCCAAAGAAAAGGCCCCCCGGGGTCTGCCGGGGGGCCCTTCGTCTTGGGTTCGTCTTTGGGTGCTTAAGCGGCCTGTTCCTGAACCTCGCGGACCGGCAGCCAGAAGCGGACCTGGGTCCCGGTGCCGATGACGCTGGTGATCTCGATGCCGCCGCCGTGCTGCTCCATGATCTGCTTGACGGTCGGCAGGCCGAGGCCGACGCCGAAGCTCTTGGTGCTGAACAGCGGCTCGAAGATCTTCGCCAGGGTCTCCTCGGGGATCCCCGGGCCGTTGTCGGCGAAGACGACCTCGACCATCTGGCCATTGGTGCGGCTGGTGACGTTGAGGACCGGCGGGCGGTCCATCTCGCCGCTCTCGCTCGCCTCTACCATGGCCTCGCAGGCGTTGTTGAAGACGTTGACGATGACCCGGCGCAGACGTTCGTGATCGAAGGCCGTGGTCAGGTCGCCGAGGCCGAGGTTCTTCTGCAGGGTGACGCTCTCCGGCAGGTTCTGCTCGCCGACGGTGAAGTCGACCCAGTCGTCGAAGCGAGCGTTCTCCAGCGCCAGCGGCGTCGAGCGGGTGAAGTCGAGCAGCTCGTTGATGATGTTGTCGCAGCGCGTGATGGAGCGGTCGGCGCGCTCCAGCGCCGGCTCGACGCCCAGCTCGTGTCCCATGACCTTGCCGCGGACCAGGTAGATCGCGGTCCGGATCGCGCCAAGCGGGTTGCGCAGCTCGTGGCTCACCGTGGCGGTCAGCTGACCCAGGGCGGCCAGGCGCTCCTGACGGACCAGGTCGTGCTGGGCCTGCTGCAGCTCGACAGTGCGCTCTTCGACGCGGCGCTCGAGGTCGGTGTTCAGTTCCTTGACCTCTTCGTTGGCGCGCTGCAGCTCCGCGGTACGCTCCTGGACGCGCTGCTCCAGGCTTTCGTTCAGCTTGGTCATGCGCTCGTTCAGGCGGTAGAGCTGGTCGTTGGCCTTGGTCATCTGCATGGTCCGCTCTTCGACGCGGCGCTCCAGCTCCTCGTTGAGGCGCTTCATGCCGTCGGCGGCCTCGCGGGCCAGCTCGTTGGCGTGCTCCAGCTCCGAGGTACGCTCCTGGACGCGGCCTTCCAGCTCCTCGTTCAGGCGCAGGACCTCCTTCTCGGCCCGCGACATCGACTCGTGGGCGCGCTTCATGGTCTGCAGCTGACGGTTACGGTCGCGGACGTTGCTGTAGAGGATGAAGGCGACCATCACTGCGATCAGGAGGATCACGCCGAGCGCGGAAGGGATCGCTTCCCCCGTGAAGTTTTCGCGCAGGTAGTCCGCAGTCGCGGTGGTGTCGACGTAGACCTCGATGGCGCCGGCGAAGCGGCCATCCTTCATGACGGGGACGTAAGCTTCGACGACGTAGGGCAGCTCCGCACCGTAGCGATCCTTCAGCTCGCGGAACTCCTCCTGCTTAGCCGTGGCGTAGGTGCGGCCTTGCTGAACCTCGGCGGCGAAATAGGGCTTGGTGTTCTTGGTTCCCAGATCCTCGAAGCGCGAGGCGACGACGATGATGCCATCCTGGTTGAAGAACTTGTAGCGGAACACGCCGCCGGCCGTTGCGATGGCGGCGATCAGCGACTGGTCTTCCTCGGTAATCGTGCCGTACTGGAAGGTGGCGTCGGCATCGCTGAGGTTCTCGTTGACCACCTGACCCCAACGAACCGCCTGCTGCGTGGCCAGCTCGCGAAGTGTCTGGTTCGAGAAGAACTGCAAGCCATACCAAACCGCCGCCACCGCGCCGATCAGGATGACAAAGAGCGCAAAGCCTAGACCGAAGTCCCTTCTATTCATGCCGAACATCGAGGCATATCCCCTATGAAATCGCGACCGGCGTCGTACGCCCTCGTCCAGGCGGCACCCGCGGGCCGCGCCGCATCCTGCAGACTTTTCGCCAGCCTACTGAAGCCAGTGATTCGTTCGCGAGATATACACGGGAATGAGTAAAGCGAGAGTTAAGTTAAACGAATGTTCGCAATTGAAATACAATCAAACCGGCGGCTTTTTACTAATAGAGATCGCCAGATAACCTAAATAGCGAAAATTTTACCTGATTTTATGAGATATGAAGAACTTGGCCCAAAGAGCGGGCCGGGCCGAGGCGGTCTTGCGGCCTCAGCAATCCTCCTTGCATTCGGCCGAGCATTCCGGAGCCTTGCCCGAAGTCGCCTCGAGATCGTCCTTCAGCACGCGCAGGCAGCCCGACGCCTTGAAATGAACGCAGACGCTGATGCCGTTGTCCTTGCAGACGCGACCGAGTTCGCCCTTCGAGCCCTCGCTCTTGAACCTCACGACGTCGCCGACGTTGACGGACATTCGCTCGAACCTCTTCGCGCGCTATTCGCAAGTGGGACCCATCTTGGATGGAAATCCGGTAACGAAGGCGCAACCTACCGCTCAGAACCCTAACGAGATGCGAATCTGCTCGCAGTTTGTCGCGCTTTTGGGATCTATTCTGTCTTTGACCTGACAAGACAAAAGCGCGAGACCTCTGTCGGGTCAAGTCAAAGCGCGGTCGATGGCAAAAAGACACTTTTTGTCAGCGCTTTGCGAAGGAATGCCCCTTGCGTGGCGGCCTCGCGCGCGGCGCCAACCGTGTCGGCCGAATCGCGCCACTCGCCGCCTCCGATCGCAAGATGTCTCGCCAGCCCCGATCGTGCCGCAAAGCCGGATCGTCCGGCCCAGATTCTGCCGTTTCATCCCGGCCTCGCAATCGCGGGGAACCGGGGAAAATCCGAGAAGCGATGCGGTAGACGCCAAAGCTTCTTGTAGAGCTGAGACCGACACTTAAGGCCAGCGATTCTGCGGCGCACGGCCCGCGGCAGGCTGGGCACAATCTTCGAAGATTTAACAGCCAGTTAAGTACACTTGGATAGGCTCGGCGCGCTCACCAGGGAAAGGTCCGATTTCCAAAGACTTCCACGACTAGACGCCCTGGTATTCGAAATTCAATCCGGAGACGGAAACATGAAAGGCAAATTCATCGCCATCGTGCTGGGCGTCCTCGCGATCGGTGCGGCGGCCGCCGGCGGCGGCTACACCTACCTGATGGGCGAGAGCGGCGGCAAGCGCGTCCTGTTCATTGATTCCTACCATGCGGGATATCCCTGGAGCGACGGCATCACCGCGGGGATCCAGCAGGTCCTCGCCGACAAAGACGTCGAGCTCAGGATCCATCGCATGGACACCAAGCGCAACGGCTCCGAAGAGTTCAAGAAGCAGGCCGCCATGAAGGCCAAGGCGCTGATCGAGGAGTTCAAGCCCGACGTCGTCATTGCGACCGACGACAACGCGCAGAAGTACCTGGTGGTGCCTCACTACAGGGACGGCGATCTGCCTATCGTGTTTGCCGGCGTCAACTGGGATGCCAGCCCCTACGGCTATCCGGCCAGCAACGTGACCGGCATGGTCGAGGTCTCGCGGCCCGACGAGTTGGTCAACATCCTCCGGACGCTCTCGGGCGGCGTCAGCCTCGGCTCCCTGACCGGCGATACCAGCACCGCCCACAAGGAGCACGCCTACTACGGCGAGCAGATGAACATCACCTTCGATGAATCCGCCTACGTGAAGACCTTCGACCAGTGGAAGCAGGAGTTCGTGCGGCTTCAAGACGAGGTCGACATGCTGTTCATGTACAACAACGCCGGCATCGAAGGCTGGAACGACGACGAAGCGGCGCGCTTCGTTCGCGAGAACGCGCGCATTCCCAGCGGCTCGGTGCAGCCCTGGATGGCGCCCTACGTTCTGGTCGCCTACACCAAGAACGCCCAGGAGCAGGGCGAATGGGCGGCCCAGGCGGCACTGCAGATCCTGAACGGTACCTCGCCGTCCTCGATCCCGATGACCACCAACAAGCGCGGCAACATGATCATCAACTCCCAGCTCGCCCAGCGGCTGCAGTTGGAGATCCCCGCCAGCCTGCTGAACTCGGCGGACGACATCCTGTAAGACGCCGAACAGCGACCGACATCGCAAGCCCCGTCCCGGACCCCCGGGGCGGGGCTTCGCTCTTCTGGGGCCTGGCCTTCGAAGCCGCAGGTACGACCGGTCGGAAATCATGGCTCCGCTACGCCTCCCGGCCGACGCCCTCGGCCGTTTTACGATTAACAATGGCGCAAGAAATGCCGACTAAAGTCGCGCCTAATCCTCTGGTCGGTTCTCGCTCGGCGGGGAGCGGGAACGGCGGACTTGGCCAATTGGATTTGCCCCGAACGGTTTTGCAATGAGTGCCATGAAACATCACGTCCGAGCGGCCGTCGCGACTGTCGTCATCGGGTTTGCGGCACCGGCTGCCCAGGCGGCCGATCTGAGATGGACCGGCTGCGATGGCTGGGCGCCCGGTCTGGCGGAAGACCTGGCCGCCGCCTACACCGCGCAGAGCGGCGTGTCGGTCGACCCACAGGGCGGGAGCTCGACGCAAGGCATTCGCGATGTCGCCGCCGGTCGGGCCGAGGTGGGCTGCAGCACGCGGCACAAGGTCGCGGATCCCGAAGAACGGAGTGCCAAGCTGGTAACCGTCGGCTGGGATTCGCTGGTGGTCATCGCGCATCCCTCGAATCCGATCACCCGGATCTCCATGACCGACCTACGGGCGGTTCTGGAGGGTAAGATCACCCGCTGGAATGCCTTGGGCGGCCCGGACCTGCCCATCAACGTTGTGGTCCGCAAAGACACGACCTCCGGTGTCGGACTGCTGCTGCGCTCGATCCTGTTCTCGGATCCGAACTACGTTTTCAACGAAAGCTTCGCCGTGAAGCCGAATTCCAAGGCCGTCGAAGCCGAGGTCGCAAAGAATCGGGGGGCCCTGGCCGTGACATTGGGCGGCCGGGCGGCGGCCCTCCAGGTCAAGGCCTTGGGACTGGGCGCCGCCGTCTCCAGCTATGATTCGATTGCTGCCGGCGAGTATCCGCTGGTTATCCCGATGTACCTCGTCGTGGCAAAGCGGGCGGCCGACGACGTCATGGACCTGGTCAAGCTGGTCAAGGGCAGCATCGGCCAGCAGGTCATCAAGGCCAAGGGCTTGGTCACCATGAAGGACGGCAAGGACCTCTTCGCCCGCTACCAGAAGAGCATTGCCGAGGCCCGCAAGAACGCCAGATAGCGAAGCTGCGGTCCCGATCGACGGCCTGTGACCTCTAGCGGGCGCTGCCTCTCGCCTCTCCTTCGTAGCATTGAACCGGCGCCCAAGGGCGCGAATCCGCCACGACATCGGCATGCGCGACGTAACCGGCCTTGCGGCGCTGGTCCTTGTGAAAATGGTCTCATGCAGCTGCGGTTCTTTGCGGTCGGCATTCGTCACAGAATTCATACAAGCTGAAGCAAATTGAAGAAATAGACGCTACGCAATTATCTGAATATTGCGCGGTTATTTTTCCGATCCGATCATCATAACAACTTGCGGTGCGGAGGGACGAGGGCTGGGCCTTCGTCGCGATTGCCGGACCTTTGGCGCCGCAGGGAGTGGCGTCACTGGGAGGACTTCGCCGATGCGAAAGCTGGGTAGGCTATCCCTTGTTTGCCTGAGTAGCCTCGTTCTTGCTGGCTGCGGCACGCGCCTCGAGACCGCGGAACGGATTCAGCCCGAGGGCGACGATTTCCAGGCCGAGCTATACGACGGTTACGTCGAGCTGGCTCGCCGCGAGTTTGCCGAGGGCGACTACTTGGATTCCGATTCCTTTGCCGAGCGGGCGATCGCCTCGGCCAAGGGCGATGACGTATTGCCGGAGACGCTCGACGCGCGGCGACTGCCGGAGCGGGAGGCCGAAGGTCTGGCCGAGGCTCGCGCGCGCCTGCTCGCGGCCCTCGACGGCGGTGCCCGCCTGCGCGATCCGGAAACGGCGGCGCGCGGCCAAGTGTTGTTCGATTGCTGGGTCCAAGAGCAAGAGGAATCCCTGGACTCCAGCGACATTGCGGCCTGTCGGGGCGAGTTCTTTCAGGTCCTCGCAGCCCTGGAGGCGGCCACGTCGACCGCCACAACTGCGACCCGACCCGCAGCGCCGGCCTCGTTTCCTGGCGAGACGGACCCGACCGTGACGGTGAAGGTGCTGGACGAACTGGTCGTTCCTTCACCTGCGTCCACGACGGGGCCCGGCAACCCCGGTACCTTCATCGTCTTCTTCGACGTCGACACCGACCGTCTGAGCGAAGAGGCGGAAGAGATCCTCGCCGAGGTGGTTCGAGCGGCCGGTGAGACTAGCGGGGCCAAAATCCTCGCTGCCGGCCATGCCGATCTGGCGGGTCCGGCCGCCTACAACGAGGACCTGGCGAGGCGCCGGGCGGACGCGGTGGTGCAGTACCTGGTGCGAAGCGGCGTCGACAAGCTCCGGCTGGAAAGCGAGAGCTACGGCGAACGCAAGCCGCTGATTCCGACCGATGAGGACGAGTTCCAGCTCCAGAACCGGCGGGTCGAGATCCAGTTCCTGAACGAGCCCGGGGCCGATTGAAGGCTGCTTCTGTGCAGGCGAGGCTCGCGCAGAGGCTCCGTTTGGGTAGCTAGACCTCAGCCGGCGGCCGCCAGAGCCGGACTCCAGGACTTCGGCTCGAAGGCGGCGCCCGGGAGCCTTCGGCGCGCCGCCCCCTTTGAGAGACGCCAGGCGAAGCGCTCTTTGCCCGGCGCCTGCCCGCGCGTTCATCCCGGGCTCGACGTCTCGGCCAATCGGCCGA
>JASJAL010000136.1 GCA_030067055.1 Kiloniellales bacterium
CCCAGCCAGGTCGCGGCCAGGGCGCCGCAGTAGAACTGGCCCTCGCCGCCGATGTTCCAGAACTTGGCCCGGAAGGCGACCGCCGCGGCCAGGCCGGTCAGGATCAGCGGCGTCGCCCGGGTGAAGGTCTCGGTCAGGGCGAAGCGCGAGCCGAAGGCGCCCTCGAGCAGCAGGCCATAGGCTTGGAGCACCGGCTCTCCGGCCCAGAGGATCAGCCCGGCGCAGAGCAGCAGCGCCGCCGCGACCGCGGCCAGCGGCGCCGACACGATCAGCCAGAGCGGCGCGTCCTCGCGCGGCTCGGTCCTCATGACCCGGCCTTCGCCAGAGCTTCGGCGGCATAGTCCAGGTCGCCGGCCATCATCGCACCGAGCTCGCGTGCGGTCACCGAGCCGACCTCCAGGGCCGGGCCGACCCGGCCGGCGTGGATCACCGCGACCCGGTCGGCCAGGGCCAGGATCTCGTCCAGGTCCTCGGAGATCAGCAACACCCCGGCGCCGTTGCGCTTGGCCTCCAGGATCCGGGCGTGAACCGCGGCGATGGCGCCCTCGTCCAGGCCGCGGACCGGCTGGTTGGCCAGGATGAACTTCGGCTCCCGTCGCAAGGTCCGGGCCAGGATCAGCTTCTGCATGTTGCCGCCCGACAGCAGCTTGGCCGGGATCTCCATCGACTTGCAGCGCAGGTCGAAGGCCTCGATCAGCTCTTGCGCCAGGTCGCGGCAGGCCTGGCCGTCGATCACCCGGCCCCAGCGGAACAGCGGCGCCTTGCCCAGGTCCTCGCAGATGAAGTTCTCCCAGACCGACATCTCGCCGATGATCCCGGTGGCATGGCGGTCCTCCGGGATCCGACCGATGCCGCGGGCGACGAAGTCGCGCGGCGCAAAGCGGGCCACGTTTTCCCCGGCGAAGCGCAGCGCACCGGAACTCGGTGTCATGACCCCGCTCAGGACCCCGGCCAGGGCGGACTGGCCGTTGCCGGCGACTCCTGCGAGGCCGAGGATCTCGCGCGCCCGCACTTTTAGGTTCACCCGGTCCAGCAGCGGCCGACCCCGGCGGCCGAGGGCGACGCTCACCTCCTCCAGCTCGACCACCGGCTCGCCCGGCGGCAGGTGCTCGACCACCGGCCGGCTCACCTTGTGGCCGACCATCAGCTCGGCCAGGCTTTCCCGGTCGGCCTCGGCGGTCGCGACCTCGCCGACCACCTGGCCGCGGCGCAGCACCGCGACCCGGTCGCTGACCGCCAGGATCTCGTGCAGCTTGTGGGAGATGAAGATGATCGACAGGCCCTTGGCGACCATGGCCTTGAGGGTCTCGAAGAGCCGCTCGACCTCCTGCGGGGTCAAAACAGCGGTCGGCTCGTCCAGGATCAGGATCCGGGCGTCGCGGTAGAGCGCCTTGAGGATCTCGACCCGCTGCTGCTCGCCGACCGAGAGCGCGCCGACCGGCTTGTCCGGATCGACCTCGAGGCCGAAGTCCGCGGCCAGGCCGAGCAGCCGCTTGCGCGCGGCCGCCGTCTCGGAGCGCCAGGACCAGAGCCGCTCGGTGCCGAGCATGACGTTCTCCAGCACGGTCATGTTGTCGGCCAGGGTGAAGTGCTGGTGCACCATGCCGACCCCGGCGGCGATCGCGGCGTCGGTCGCGCCCGACGGCAGCTGCTGGCCGCCGACCTCGATGTGGCCGGAGTCGGCCGTGTAGTGGCCGAAGAGGATGTTCATCAGGGTGGTCTTGCCGGCGCCGTTCTCGCCGAGCAGCGCCAGCACCTCGCCGGCCTCCAGGCTCAGGGAGATCCGGTCGTTGGCGACCAGATCGCCGAAGGCCTTGCTCACCTCGACGATGCGCAACAGCGCCATGACGCCCCCTTTCCGGGTTCGCGCTTGCGGTTCCACCGCTCTGACAAGACAGCGGGGAAGGCCCCATGGATGCCCGGATCAACTCCGGGCATGACAACGGAGGTGATCGATGCTCTGTGCATCGATGAAACAGATGTCATCCCCGGACGTGATCCGGGGATCCATGGTTGCGCTGGCTCCTAAATTGACCGCCGCAAGCCCAGCCCCGGCGCCACCTCAATAGGTCGACTTCGGTTCCTCGTCGTTGATCTTGACCTCGAAGTCGCCGGCCAGGATCGCCGCCTTGGTCTCCTCGACCTTGGCCTTGATCTCGGCCGGGATCCGGTCCTCGAACTCGTAGTAGGGGGCCAAGGAGGCGCCGCCCTTCTGCATCATGGTCCACTCCTTGTAGTCCGCGGCCTCGAACTTGCCGCCCTTGACCAGCTTGATGGCGTGGTTGATGGCGTTTTCCATGTGCCAGAGCGCGGAGGTCACGACCACGTCGGTGCCGTTCTCCTCCTTGTTCATGTCGTTGACGTTGCCGAAGGCGATGATGCCCTTCTCGCGCGCCGCGTCGACCACGCCCGCGCGCTCGGCGTAGAGCACGTCGACCCCAGCCTCGATCTGGGCGAAGGCCGCTTCCTTGGCCTTGGGCGGATCGAACCAGGAGCCGATGAAGGTGACCTTGAACTGGGCGTCGGGCCGGACCGAGCGGGCGCCTTCCATGAAGGCGTGGAACAGCCGGTTGACCTCGCCGATGGGATAGCCGCCGACCATGCCGATCTTGCCGTCCTTGGTCATGGACCCGGCGATGATGCCCATCAGATAGCAGGGCTCGTGGATATAGTTGTCGAAGACCGCGAAGTTGGTGCCGTGCGGCTTGAAGGGATCGCCCATCAGGAAGGCGACCTTGGGATAGTCGTCGGCGACCGCGCGGGCCTCGCGACTGATCCCGAAGGCCTCGCCGACCACCAGGTCGACGCCGCTCTCGGCATATTCCCTCAGCACCCGGACGTAGTCGGTGTTGGCCACCTTCTCCGAGAAGACGTAGTCGATCTCGCCCGCTTCCTGGGCCGCGACCAGGGCCAGATGCAGGCGCGCGTCCCACTTCTGCTGGATCGGCTGGGTGTAAATTCCGGCGACCTTGATCTTCTCCGCCTGGGCGGCGCCCCCGGCGGTCAAGATCGCCGCGCCGACAGCCAGCGCCCCCGCGACCAGCAGTGCACGCCGGCCGATGTCTCTCAAGAATTCCATGAAGCCCTCCTGTGACTGATCAGAGCCTTGCCTCTCGTACCCTGCGCCAATCTCGATGACGCCGCCCCCGAAGGGTGGTCCCGGCGGCCGCCCGCAGGCGGCGATTCCTTGGCGGAAAGGGCTTGGGCTTGTTTTGCTCTTTGCTTATTTGTCCATTTGATCAAAAATTATAGTGAGAGGCCAAAAACTTGGCGTCAAGATCCTAGGGGTTTCCGAGGAAATGGGAAGAGCATGAGCGACCGGACGGCGCGCGCGACCAAGACTCGCAAGCGCACCCGCATCCAGGCGATCAACGAGGAGAAGATCCTCGAAGCCGCCCTCGGCGTCTTCGCGCGCTACGGCTTCAAGGGCGCTTCGGTCGACCAGATTGCCGCCGCCGCCGGCATGTCGAAGCCCAACCTGCTCTACTACTTCCGCAGCAAGAAGGCGCTCTACGGCGCGGTCCTGCGCCGGACCCTGGAGATGTGGCTGCAGCCCCTGGAGGACATCTCGGCGGAGGGCGATCCCGAGACCGAGATCCGCGCCTATATCGCCCGCAAGGTCGCCTTCTCGCGCACCCACGCGGTAGAGTCCCGGCTCTTCGCGATGGAGATCATCCAGGGCGCGCCGATCCTGAAGGAGGTCCTGGAGACCCGGCTGCAGGACCTGGTCGACAAGAAGGCCCGGGTGATCCGGGCCTGGGTCAAGGCCGGCAAGATCGCGCCGATCGACCCGCATCACCTGATCTTTACGCTTTGGGCCTCGACCCAGCACTACGCCGACTTCGACGCCCAGATCCGCGCCCTGCTGGGCGACGAGACCGACGACTTCCTGCTGACCGCCGACGCCGCCCTCTCCGACCTCCTCCTCAAGGGCCTGCTGCCGCGCTGAGCTCAGCCGTCCGAGGTCCGCTGTAGCAGCAGGGTGACGGCGGCGGTGGCGACGATCCCGGCGATCACCGACGCGCTGGGCCAGCCGTGGCCCAGCTCGCCCTCCAGCAGCACAACGAAGGCCGGGGTCAGGTAGGTGTAGGCCATGACCTTGAAGGCCTGGATCCGGAGGCTGGCGTACTTGGCGATGATGAAGGTGAGCGCGGTGTTGAAGACCGCCAGGTAGGCGATGCCGAGGAAGACCCGACCCGGGACCGCCGCCCAGTCGGTCGCTAGGATCCGCGGCGCGCCGTAGAGCACGAGCAGGACCGCGCCGCCGAGCAGCACCCAGAAGGTGAGCAGCAGCAGCGATTCGCCGCGGTGCAGCCGCTTGACCGCGGGCGAGTAGGCGGCGAAGCAGAGCACGCCGCCGAGGAACAGCAGCTCGCCGTAACCCAAATCGAGCGCCAGCAGGCGGTCCAAGCTGCCGTCGAAGACCACCCAGGCCGCCGCCGGCGCCCCGAGCAGCAGGCAGCCCAGCTGCGCGAGGGAACAGCGCTGGCGCACCACCAGGTAGCCGATGATCGCGGTCATCAGGGGCGTCAGGGTGAAGAGCGCCCCGGCGCTCAAGGGATCGGTCCAGCGCAGGGCCTCGAACATCAGGACGAAGAAGCCGACCATGGTCAGGCTGATCGCGGCGTAGCGCAGCAGGCCGCCGAGGCTGGGCCGGCGCCATTCGCCGGCCGCGGTCACCACGACGGCGAAGGTCAGCGCCGCCAGGGCGAAGCGCAGGCAGGTCAGGACCACCGGGTCCAGGTCCCGGGTGATCGCCGCGCCGACCGGAAAGGAGGTGCTGACCAGGAAGGCGTAGACCAGCATCGCGCCGTGCGCCCGCGTCTGGCCGGCGGCCAAGGGCGCTGAGAGCCCGGGTGCGGTCATGACGCGCCGTACCTCCTGAGGCGCGCGCCTCCCTCTCACCCGCTGGCGGCCGTAGCCCGGCGAGGCGATGAGCTGGGCCTCCGCCAGAGTCGGGTGGGAGGGAAGCGTCTCATGGCCGCAAAGCCGGCGCTATTCCGCCGGCTCGGGCTGAACCCGCATCGGGTTGTTCTCGTGGGTCGTCCAGTTGCCGTAGTCCGGCGTGATCGCCTTGCCGGTCCGGGGATCAACCCCTTCGGTCAGATGCTCCATGGTGATGCAGTTCTCAACCGGGCAAACCGTGACGCAGAGGTTGCAGCCGACGCACTCCTCGTCGATGACCTCGAAGTGGCGCCGGCCGTTGATCGTCTGGGTGATCGCCTGGTGCGAGGTATCCTCGCAGGCGATGTGGCAGCGGCCGCACTTGATGCAGAGGTCCTGGTCGATCCGCGCCTTCACCACGTAGTTGAGGTTCAGGTACTGCCAGTCGGTGACGTTGGGCACGGCCTTGCCGACGAAGTCGTCGAGCCGCGCGTAGCCCTTCTCCTCCATCCAGTTCTTCAAGCCTGCGGTCAGGTCCTCGATGATCCGGAAGCCGTAGGCCATGGCCGCGGTGCAGACCTGAACGTTGCCGGCGCCCAGGGCCATGAACTCGACCCCGTCGCGCCAGGTCGTGATGCCGCCGATGCCGGAGATCGGCAGGCCTGGGGTCTCGGGATCGCGGGCGATCTCGGCGACCATGTTGAGCGCCACCGGCTTGACCGCCGGCCCGCAGTAGCCGCCGTGGGTGCCCTTGCCGTCGGTCGCCGGCTCCGGCGCCATGCGGTCCAGGTCGACCCCGACGATCGAGGAGATGGTGTTGATCAGCGAGACCGCGTCGGCGCCGCCCTTCTGCGCGGCCCGGGCCGGAAATCGGATGTCGGTGATGTTGGGCGTCAGCTTGACGATCACCGGCATGCGGGTGTGCTGCTTGCACCAGCGCGCGACCATCTCGACGTAGTCCGGCACCTGGCCGACCGCCGAGCCCATGCCGCGCTCCGACATGCCGTGGGGGCAGCCGAAGTTGAGCTCGATGCCGTCGGCCCCTGTGTCCTCGACCAGGGGCAGGATCTTCTTCCAGGCGCCCTCCTCGCAGGGCACCATCAAGGAGACCACCACCGCCCGGTCCGGCCAGTCGCGCTTGACCTCCTTGATCTCGCGCAGGTTGACGTCCAGCGGCCGGTCGGTGATCAGCTCGACGTTGTTGAAGCCGAGCAGCTGGCGGTCCGGGCCATGGATCGCGCCGTAGCGCGGCCCGCTGATGTTCACGATCGGCGGATCCTCGCCCAGGGTCTTCCAGACCACGCCGCCCCAGCCGGCCTTGAAGGCGCGGACCACGTTGTAGGCCTTGTCGGTCGGCGGCGCCGAGGCCAGCCAGAAGGGGTTGGGCGACTTGATTCCGAGGAAGTCGTTGCGGATGTCAGCCATGTCGTCTCTCCCGGGCCCGGCGGCGTCTCGTGCCTCCGCTCAGCCCTCGTTGCGCAGGTTGCGGTCGATCGACTCCGCCGCCACCTTGCCGTCCTCGACCGCGGCCACGGTCAGGTCGTCGCCGCCCTCGACGCAGTCGCCACCGGCCCAGACGTCGTCGAGCGTCGTCTGGCGGCCCTGGTCGACCACGATGCGGCCCTTGACCAGCTTCAGGCGTTCGCCGCCGACCTCCAGGGAGTCCGGCTGGAAGGCCTGGCCGATCGCCTTGAAGACCATGTCGGCGGCCAGGGTGAAGCTCTCGCCGGCCGGCTCCAGGCGGCCGTCGGTGCCGGTCTGCGTGTACTCGAGCTCGATGCCCGTGACCTTGCCGCCCTCGGCCAGCAGCCGCACGGGCTGGGCCCAGTGGCGGATGCCGACGCCGCTGATCTTGGCCAGCTCCTGCTCGTATTCGCTGGCCTTCATCTGATCCTTGCCGCGGCGGTAGACGATGGTCACCTCCTCGGCGCCCAGGCGCTTGCTCTGCACCGCGACGTCGATCGCGGTCATGCCGCCGCCGATCACCACCACCCGCCGGCCGACCGGCAGGCTCGCCTTGTTCTCGGCCTGGCGCAGCTCGGCGATGTAGGCCACCGCGTCCTCAACACCGTCCAGCGACTCCTCGGCCAGGCCGAGGGCGTTGACCGCGCCCAGCCCTATCCCCAGGAAGACCGCGTCGAAGTCGTCGCGCAACTGGGCCAGGGTGACGTCGGCGCCCAGGCGCTTGCCGTAGTTCACGGTGATCCCGCCGACCGCCAGGATGTAGTCGACCTCGCGCTGGGCGAAGTCGTCGACCGTCTTGTAGGCGGCGATGCCGTACTCGTTGAGCCCGCCGGGCTTGTCCCTGGCCTCGAGGACCGTGACCTCGTGGCCGAGGACCGCCAGCCGGTGCGCGCAGGCCAGGCCCGCCGGGCCGGCGCCGACCACGGCGACCCGCTTGCCGCTCTCGGGACCGCGCTGGAAGACCTGCTTGCCGTCCTGGAACAGGGCGTCGGTGGCATAGCGCTGCAGCAGGCCGATCTTGACCGGCTTGCCCTCGGCCTCCATCCGCACGCAGACCTCCTCGCAAAGCGTCTCGGTCGGGCAGACCCGTGCGCACATGCCGCCCATGATGTTCTGCTGGAGGATGGTCTCGGCCGCGGCCTGGGTGTTCTCGGTCGCGATCTGCCGGATGAACATCGGGATGTCGATGGAGGTCGGGCAGGCCGTGGTGCAGGGCGCGTCGTGGCAGAAGTAGCAGCGGTCGGCCTCGACGAAGGCCTGGTGTTGATCCAGGGGCGGATGCAGGTCGGCGAAGTTGGCGGCGATCTCCTCGGCCGGCAGACGGCCCGCCGCGATGCCAGGCGCCTTGGCGCTGCTGCCCATCTGTCTCTCCCTAGTCGACAGCCTGCGGCGGCGCTGCGGCGGCCAGCCCACCGGCACCACCCTATTTTTGATCATTTGATCAAAAATTAGTGCGGCGGTCAAGAAAGCGGCGCGCGGCGCGGAATATCTTCGCCACCGCCGTTCGACGGCGACCTGCTCAGCGCCCCGCGTCCGGATCGAGCGGGTAGATCGGCCGACGGATCTTCTCGAACCGCAGAAGGCTGTTATCGGAGGTCGTGACCCCGACCCCGTCGCAGCGGATGGTCTCCACGGCCAAGGGCGCAAATCCGGCGCGGTAATGAATGCGCGATTTCAGCAGCAGAAAGCGCCGCTCGCGCGGATCGACGCCATTGTGGGTGAAGATGCCGAGGTCCCAGGGCTCGTGGTGCTTGGAGGTGACGACGATCTCGACCCCGCCGACCTGGAGCAAGGCTGTCGGACCGGTGTCGACTGCGACTCCGGTATACATCGGCCCGCGCACGGTCCAGCAGCCGTCAGTCAGCGCCTTGACCCGACCGGTGACCCGCAAGGGCTCTCCCCGGCGACCGATAGACGGCATCTCGGTCTTGCCGCCGAGCTCGAGCGTCACTCCGGAGCCGGTCCCGGCCACCGCCATCGCCTGCACCGCTGCGGGATCAAAAACCGCGCCCACCGCAACGTCTTCCAAGCCCTGGCGCAGAACCTCGGCGATCACCGCCATGCAGTCCTGGGTGCCGCCCGAGGCCGTGTTGTCGGCGTGGTCCAGCAGGACCACCGGCCCCGCCTCGATACCCTTCGCCCGGGCCACCGCCTTGTCCAGCGGCTCACCACGGTAGACGAAATCCTCACGCGCCTCCCAAGCCGCGTCCAGCAGGCGCCCGCAGGCCGATTCGGCGAGTGCCGTGTCGCCGTCCACAACCACGACCGCCGAAACCCCGGCATCGGGGATATCGGCCAGGGGAAAGCCGCCGAAGAGCGTCGCCGCCAGGACGCCTTCGGCTTCCTCGCGTTGGGTCATCTCCTGCAAACGATCCATGGGCGCGTCAGCCGTGCCCATGCGAAGTGTCTGCGCCAGGACCGGTACCTGCCCCCAGGCCATGACTGGCTCGAGCTCGCCGCGAATTGCCTGCAAGAGGATCCGGCCGATCTGCGCGCCGACGTCGTACATGTCGACATGGGGATAGGTTTTGTAGCCGATCAACGCGGTGCAGTTCTCGATCATGCGCCGGGTCAGGTTGCAATGCAGGTCGCAAGTGACCGCGATCGGCAGATTGGAATCGATCTGGCGCAGGGCCTCCAGCAGCCCGCCTTCGCCGTCCGACTCCTGCTCGGCCACCATGGCGCCGTGGAGGTCGAGCAGGCAGCCGTCGAAGCGCCCGCTGGAGGCGGCCTCCAGGATCGCGCCGGTGATGTGGTCGTAAGCCGCTGCTTCGACCAGAGTACTCGGCATGGCTTCTGCGGCGATCGGCGTCACGATCTCGGCGCCCGCCTCGCGCGCCAGGTCGAGGTAGGCGGCGAACGGCGTGTTGGTTCCAGCGAAGGCCTCGGCTGCCGCCTGGCCCTCGACCAGCGCCCAGTCGCGGAAGCGCTGCAGCCCGGTGGGCACCGGCGAGAAGGTGTTGGTTTCGTGCTTCATCATCGCCAGCAGCAGGCGCATGACCCGGGCTCCCCTACTCCGCCGCCTCCCGCGCCGCCCTGGCGGCGGCCTCGATGCGCTCGCCCTCCTCGGGGGTGACCGCGCCCTTCAGCGCCGTGATCAGCGCGTAGTGCCGGGGCTCGCGGTGGCGTTCGAAGTTGAAGATGTGCTCCTTGTAGGAGCGGCCGAGGTCCAGGTCGCAGGCGGCGGTGATCAGCTCGTCGCCCTCGGTCACGGCCTGGGCCACGGTCTCGCCGCTGGGCGCGATGATCTGGCTGCCGGCGATGTGGTGCACGCCCTCCTCGACCCCGCCCTTGGCGACCCCGACCACCCAGGTGCCGTTCTGGTAGGCGCCGGCCTGCATCGACAGGGTGTTGTGGTGCCATGAGGGCGCGTCGTGATCCGGGGTCAGGGGGTGCCGGCTCGGCGTGTTGTAGCCCAGCAGCACCATCTCCACCCCCTGCAGGCCCATGACCCGGTAGGTCTCGGGCCAGCGCCGGTCGTTGCAGATGCACATGCCGAACAGGCCGCCGAGGCCGCGGAACACCCGGAAGCCCAGGTCGCCCGGCTCGAAGTAGCGCTTCTCCAGGTGCTGGAAGGCGCGCTGCGGCTCGTGCTCGGCGTGGCCCGGCAGGTGGATCTTGCGGTACTTGCCGA
>JASJAL010000137.1 GCA_030067055.1 Kiloniellales bacterium
GTGCGCGCCCGCCGCGAGGTGAAGCTGCAGGACCTGCTGCGCGCCTGGACCGCCCAGGTCAAGCTGCCCGGCAGCCTGCGCCTGAAGATCGACGTCGATCCCTATAGTTTCTTGTGAGTTCGGAGTCCTGCCGCCTTCGTCTGCGCCAATGCCGCTGTCATGGCCGGACTTGATCCGGCCATCCATCGTGCCGCTTGCTGCATGGATCCCCGGGTCAAGCCCGGGGATGACAGCGGGGGAGTTTAGCTAGCCCGCCAAAACCGCGCGCACGGCCGCGAGGGCCTTGTCGATGCCGTCCTCGGCGACGTCGAGGTGCGTGACGGCACGCAGGCGGCGCCGGTCGAGGTCGCCTATGCGTACGCCGTGGCCTTCCCCCAGTCTTTGCGAGAGCTCGGGCGCGGTCAGGCCGGTTTCCTCCTCGATCTCGAAGAAGACCAGGTTGGTCTCGACCGTCTCGGGGTCGATCGAGATGCCCTGGATTTGGGCCAGGCCCTGGGCCAGGCGGCGGGCCTTGGCGTGGTCCTCGGCGAGGCGCTCGACGTGGTGCTCCAGGGCGTGGACGCCGGCGGCGGCGATGATTCCGGCCTGGCGCATGGCGCCGCCGAAGAGGTGCTTGCTGCGAAAGGCCTCCTCGATGAAACCGGCATCGCCGGCGAGGACGGCGCCGACCGGGCAGCCCAGGCCCTTGGAGAGGTCGATCCAGACCGAATCGCAGGGCGCGGCGTAGTCGCGCGCCGCAATATCCGAGGCAACCACGGCGTTCAGCAGCCGCGCGCCGTCCATGTGGACCGCGAGGCCGTGCTCGCGGGCGGTGGCCGCGACCTCGCGGACCTGTTGCAGCGGCCAGATGGTGCCGCCACCCATGTTCGAGGTCTGCTCGATTGAGAGGATTGCCGACTGCGGCGCGTGGCGATCGCCCTTGGGACGCAGAGCCGCCTCGACCTGCTCGGCCGTGAAGATCCCACGCGTGCCATCGAGCGGCCGGGTCATCAGGCCGCAGAGCGCGGCCGGGCCGCCGGCCTCGAAGTGGATGGCGTGGGCGGTCCGGTCGAGGATGATCTCCTGGCCCGGCCGGCCGTGGACCCGGTAGGCGATCTCGTTGCACATGGTGCCCGAGGGCAGGAAGACCGCCGCCGCCTTGCCGAGCAGCTCGGCGACCATGTCCTGCAGGCGGTTGACCGTCGGGTCCTCGCCGCGCTGCTCGTCGCCGACCTCGGCCTCGGCGATGGCCCGGCGCATCGCCGCGGTCGGCCGGGTCTGGGTGTCGCTGTAAAGGTCGACCTCGATCTCGCGCATGGCCCGTGGCTCTCCCGATATCATCCCGGTCGGATCAGAAGCGAAAGGCCGAAGCGGCGCAAGGTTGAAATCCTCGTGACAGGCCTGCGCCGTCCTTGACTCCCAAGTGGGTAAGTTCTTGTATTGTTCTCATCGAGAAAAACACCGACAGGGAGCAAGAACCATGACCGACGACCCGCCGGCGGGCGTGATTGCGAGCGTGATCCCCTATCTGGTGGTCAAGGGTGCGGCCGATGCGCTGGAGTTCTACAAGCGGGCCTTCGGCATGGAGGAAATCATGCGCTTGGCGAGCCCGGAGGGTGACAGCGTCGTTCACGCCGAGCTGCGCTACGGCAACGCGGCGATCTATCTGGCGGACGAGTTTCCGCATTGCCAGAGCCCGCAAGCCCTGGGCGGCTCTCCGGTCACCATTCATCTGCACGTCACGGACATCGACAGCGCCTTTCAGCGGGCCGTCGAAGCCGGCGCCGAGGCGGTCATGCCGCCGGCCGACATGTTCTGGGGCGACCGCTTCGGCAAGCTGCGCTGTCCCTACGGGCACGAATGGTCGATGGCGCAGCATCTCCGCGAGGTCTCGATGGAGGAGATGCAGGAGGGCCTGAAGCAGGCCTTCGCCGATCCTGATTGGGGCTGATTTGCCGGGCCTTTCCCTCGGCCGCCGATGATGCTGCAACGCGGCGCGACTCGTCTTGCGCGGCCCCAAGGCCTGTGATACCACACGCGCGCCTTGAAACGCGATGAACAAGAAGCAAATTCGGGGCAGAGACGGGAGAGCGGTCCGGATCAAGGGCCGCGGGTCAGCACAGAGGGGGCATCGAGTTTGGCAGCCGACAGCACCAGCGCCAGCGGCCTCGCCGGCCGCTACGCGGCGGCCCTGTTCGAACTGGCCGACGACAAGAAGGAGCTTGACCCGGTTGCGGCGGACCTTCGCGGCCTGAGTGAAATCCTCAAGGGCAGCGAAGACCTGCAGCGGCTGATCCGCAGCCCGCTCTATTCGCGCGAACAGCAGAGCCAGGCGCTGACCGCGATCCTGGAGAAGTCCGGCGCGGGCGACCTGACGCGACGCTTCGTCTTGACGGTGGCCCAGAACCGGCGACTCTTCGCCCTTCCGCAGATGATCGACGCCTTCCTGGCCGAGCTCTCCCGGCGCCGCGGCGAGGTGACAGCCGAAGTGACCTCGGCGGCGCCGCTCAGCGACACGCAGCGTGGCGCGCTGGACAAGGTGCTGCGCAAGGAATACGGCGACAAGGTCCAGATGGACCTCAAGGTCGACGAGAGCCTGATCGGCGGTCTGATCGTCCGGGTCGGCAGCCGCATGATCGACGGCTCGCTGAAATCCAAACTTCGCAAGCTTGAGTTTGCCATGAAAGGGATCGGGTGATGGACATCCGCGCCGCCGAAATCTCGGCCATTCTGAAAGATCAGATCGATAATTTCGGCACCGAGGCCGACGTCGCGGAGGTCGGTCAGGTTCTATCGGTCGGCGACGGCGTCGCCCGCGTCTACGGTCTGGACAACGTGCAGGCGGGCGAACTGGTCGAGTTCCCCGGCGAGATCAGCGGCATGGCACTGAACCTCGAGGTCGACAACGTCGGCATCGTGATCTTCGGCGACGACCGCGACATCAAGGAAGGCGATACGGTCAAGCGCACCGGGCGCATCGTCGACGCGCCGGTCGGCAAGGCGCTGCTCGGCCGCGTTGTCGACGCCCTGGGCAACCCGATCGACGGCAAGGGCCCGATCGAAGGCGCCGAGCGCCAGCAGGTCGAGGTCAAGGCCCCGGGCATCATCCCGCGCAAGTCGGTGCACGAGCCGATGCAGACCGGCCTCAAGGCGATCGACAGCCTGATTCCCATCGGCCGCGGCCAGCGCGAGCTGATCATCGGCGACCGCCAGACCGGCAAGACCGCGATCATCGTCGACACCATCCTGAACCAGAAGTCGATCAACGCCAGCGACGACGAGTCGCAGAAGCTCTACTGCATCTACGTCGCGGTCGGGCAGAAGCGCTCCTCGGTGGCGCAGCTGGTCAAGACCCTGGAGGACAACGGCGCGCTGGAGTACTCCATCGTGATCGCCGCCACCGCCTCCGAGCCGGCGCCGCTGCAGTACCTCGCGCCCTACACCGCCTGCGTCATGGGCGAGTACTTCCGCGACAACGGCATGCACGCGGTGATCTTCTACGACGACCTCTCCAAGCAGGCCGTCGCCTATCGCCAGATGTCGCTGCTGCTGCGCCGGCCGCCGGGCCGTGAGGCCTTTCCGGGCGACGTCTTCTACCTGCATTCCCGGCTGCTCGAGCGGGCCGCCAAGATGAACGACGACCAGGGCGCCGGCTCCTTGACCGCGCTGCCGGTCATCGAGACCCAGGCCGGCGACGTCTCGGCCTACATCCCGACCAACGTCATCTCCATCACCGACGGCCAGATCTTCCTGGAAACCGCCCTGTTCTACCGCGGCATCCGCCCGGCGGTGAACGTCGGGCTCTCGGTCTCCCGCGTCGGCTCGGCGGCCCAGATCAAGGCCATGAAGCAGGTCGCCGGCACCATCAAGCTGGAGCTGGCCCAGTACCGCGAGATGGAGGCCTTCGCCCAGTTCGCCTCGGACCTCGACGCCTCGACCCAGCGCCTTCTGGCCCGCGGCGCGCGGCTGACCGAGCTGCTGAAGCAGTCGCAGTACTCGCCGCTCACCGTCGAGGAGCAGGTGGTGGTGATCTTCGCCGGCGTCCGCGGCTACCTGGACGGCGTCGACCTGAACGACGTGACCCGCTTCGAGCAGCAGCTGCTCTCCGAGGTACGCGACAAGGGCGGCGACCTGCTGGAGGCGATCCGCAGCGAGAAGGCGATCAGCGACGCCACGGAGGAAAAGCTGAAGGCCTTCATGGACTCCTTCGCCAAGACCTTCGCGTAACCGGCCGCACGATCAAGGGCGAGCGAGACTCCCATGCCGAGCCTCAAGGACCTCAGAGTTCGCATTGGCAGCGTCAAGTCGACGCAGAAGATCACCTCGGCCATGAAGATGGTGGCGGCGGCGAAGCTGCGCCGTGCGCAGGAGCAGGCCGAGGCCTCGCGTCCCTATGCGGAGCGCATGGAGCGCATGCTGTCGTCCCTGGCCGAGGGCGCCGCGGAGCGACCCGGCGCACCGCCCCTCTTGGCCGGCAACGGCAAGGACCAGATCCATCTCATAGTGGTCGCGACCGCCGACCGCGGGCTTTGCGGCGGCTTCAACGGAAACATCGCGCGCGAGGCCCGGCGGCGCATCGAGGACCTGCTCCAAAAGGGCAAGACCGTCAAGATCCTCTGCGTCGGCCGCAAGGGCCGCGACCAGTTGCGCCGCAGCTACGATCAGCTGATCATCGAGACCTTGGAGAACTTGACCAAGCCGAGCGTCAAGTTCGATGCCGCCAAGATGATCTCCAGCCGCATGATCGAGCTCTTCGAGGCCGGGGAGTTCGACGTCTGCACGATCATCTACGCCCGCTTCAAGTCCGCGATGACCCAGATCGTGACGCCGCAGCAGCTGATCCCCTTCGCGCTGCCCGAAACCGAGGGTGGCGAGGCGCCGGCCGCGACCGCCAGCGGCGCGGTTTATGAATACGAGCCCGAGGAGCAGGAGATCCTGGACGAGCTCCTGCCGCTCAACCTCTCGGTTCAGATTTTCAAGGCGCTCCTGGAGAACAACGCCAGCGAGCACGGCGCGCGCATGACCGCAATGGACAGCGCGACCCGCAACGCCGGCGATATGATCAGCGCCCTGACCCTACAGTACAACCGAGCGCGTCAGGCCGGCATCACCAAGGAACTGATCGAGATCGTATCCGGCGCAGATGCCCTCTAGAGGCCGCCGCCGAGACAGAGGAGAAGGTACGTAATGGCCAAGAACGTTGTCGGCAGAGTCACGCAGGTCATGGGGGCCGTGGTCGACGTTCAGTTCGAAGGCGATCTGCCCGAGATCATGAACGCGCTGGAGACGCAGAACCAAGGCAATCGCCTGGTCCTGGAGGTCGCCCAGCACCTGGGCGAGAGCACCGTGCGCACCATCGCCATGGACTCCACCGAAGGCCTGGTCCGCGGCACCGAGGTCACCGACACCGGGGCGCCGATCAACGTGCCGGTCGGCCCGGAGACCCTGGGCCGGATCATCAACGTCATCGGCGAGCCGATCGACCAGCGCGGCCCGGTCGAGACCAAGATGACCTACCCGATCCACCGCCCGGCGCCGGAATACGTCGACCAGTCGACCGAAGCCGAGATGCTGACCACCGGGATCAAGGTCGTCGACCTGCTGGAGCCCTACCAGAAAGGCGGCAAGATCGGCCTCTTCGGCGGCGCCGGGGTCGGCAAGACCGTGATCATCATGGAGCTGATCAACAACATCGCCAAGGGTCACGGCGGCTATTCGGTTTTCGCCGGAGTCGGCGAGCGGACCCGCGAGGGCAACGACCTCTATCACGAGATGATGGAGTCGGGCGTGATCCAGCTCGAGGGCGATTCCAAGGCGGCGCTGGTCTATGGCCAGATGAACGAGCCGCCGGGCGCCCGCGCCAGGGTCGGCCTGACCGGTTTGACCCTGGCCGAGTACTTCCGCGACGAGGAAGGCCAGGACGTGCTGTTCTTCGTCGACAACATCTTCCGCTTCACCCAGGCCGGCTCCGAGGTCTCGGCGCTGCTCGGCCGGATTCCCTCGGCGGTCGGATACCAGCCGACCCTGGCCACCGACATGGGCACCCTGCAGGAGCGGATCACCACCACCAAGAAGGGCTCGATCACCTCGGTGCAGGCGATCTACGTGCCCGCCGACGACTTGACCGATCCGGCGCCGGCGACCTCCTTCTCGCACTTGGACGCGACGACCGTTCTGTCGCGCCAGATCGCCGAGTTGGGCATCTATCCGGCCGTCGACCCGCTGGACTCGACCAGCCGCATCCTCGACCCGCGGATCATCGGCGATGAGCACTATACCGTTGCCCGCGAGGTCCAGCAGGTGCTGCAGAGCTACAAGGCGCTGCAGGACATCATCGCCATCCTGGGCATGGACGAGCTGTCGGAAGAGGACAAGCTGACCGTGGCCCGGGCGCGCAAGATCCAGCGCTTCCTGTCGCAGCCCTTCCACGTTGCCGAGGTCTTCACCGGCAGCCCGGGCGTCTTCGTCGAGCTGGAAGAGACCATCCGCGGCTTCAAGGGCATCGTCGCGGGCGAGTACGACCACCTGCCGGAAGCGGCCTTCTACATGGTCGGCACCATCGACGAAGCCATGGCCAAGGCGCAGAAGATGGCGGCCGAAGCCGCCTAGCCACAGGGAGGCGCGCTCAGATGGCAGAGGGCAAGGTTGCATTCGAACTGGTATCGCCGGAGCGGCTTCTGCTCTCCGTGGAGGCGGACATGGTGGTCGTGCCCGGGGGCGAAGGCGACTTCGGCGTCCTGCCCAAGCACGCGCCCTTGGTCTCGAGCGTGAAGACCGGCGTCATCACGGTACACGACGCCGGCCAAGTCACCGAGCGGATCTTCGTCGCCGGCGGGTTCGCCGAAGTGACGCCCGAGCGCTGCACGGTTCTGGCCGAGCGGGCGATCGCGGTCGCCGATATCGACCGCGCCCAGATCGAAGCCGAGTTGGCGGCGGCCCGCGAAGAGCTCGTCGATGCTGCCAACGACGAGGAGCGAATCACGGCCGAGCGCCAAGTCGCGGTGGCCGAGGCGATCCTGGCCGCTGCCGGCAGCTGAGCCGGGCCGGCCCGAATCCCACAGTCTTGCCAATAGACTCTGAGGCTTTGCGAGAATCGCCGGGCAATGGCAAGCTGCGTCACTTGCAAGATAGCGAATGAGACTTAACCTCATCTGAATTGCGGCCACCATCGCAGACTCCCTCATGAATCACTGGACGCTGGACGACATTCCCTGGGATCGCTTCGAGGCTGAGAAGGTCGATCCGCACATCCTTCGGGTCGCAAAGGCTGCCAGCGTGGTCGAGCTCAACGGCGGCGACTATGCCGACTATCTCTGCAACGTCTTCATCGGCGACTCCGCTGTCCAGCGGCTGGCGCGCGATTGGGCGCAGGAGGAAGTTCAGCACGGCCGGGTGCTGGGTCACTGGGCCTCTCTCGCCGACCCCGATTTCGACCTCGAGGGCGCCTTCGCCCGCTTCACTGCCGGCTACCGGATGGACGTCGAGGCGACGCAGTCCGTCCGCGGCTCGCGGGTCGGCGAGCTGGTGGCGCGCTGCATCGTCGAGGTCGGCACCAGCTCCTTCTACGCCGCCCTGGGCGAAGCCAGCGAAGAGCCGGTCTTCGCCGAAGTCTGCCGGCGCATCGCCGCAGACGAGCTGCGCCACTATCGGATGTTCTACAAGGCCCTGAAGCGCTACCTGGAACGCGAGAAGATCGGCCGCCTGCGCCGCGTTCTCGTGGCCTTGGGGCGAATCTTCGAAAGCGAGGACGACGAGCTGGCCTATGCGCACTTCGCCGCCAATGCCGGCGCAGAGGAAGCCTACGAGCGGCGGCGCCACGCCGATTTCATGGCGGGCGTCACCTACAGCCATTATCGGCGCAAGCATGTCGACCGGGTGGTCGCCATGACCCTCAAGGCGGCCGGCCTCGATCCCCAGGCCGCCTGGGCGCCCTGGATGTCACGCCTGGCCTACCGCCTGCTGCAGCACCGCAGCGCCAGATCCGCGCGTGCCCTAGCCGTCTGAACCGAGTCCGGCCTTGCCGCCATTGTCAACCCGGCTTTAGGCTTCGTTTGGTTACGGCAATCCAGGGGGCGGCGGCGCCATGCATCGTTTCGGCTTTCTCTTGCTTCTCATCCTGCTCCTGCCCGGCCGGGTCGCGGCCGAGCAGGCGATCCTGTCGGCCCAGGACATCTTCCATCCGGTGCTCGGCACCCAGGGGATGGTCGCCTCGCAGGAGGCGACGGCGACCCGGGTCGGCCTGGAGGTGCTGAAGGGCGGTGGCAACGCGGTCGATGCCGCGGTGGCCATCGGCTTCGCGCTGGCGGTCACCCTGCCGCGGGCCGGCAACCTGGGTGGCGGCGGCTTCATGCTGATCCATATGGCCGAGTCTGGCGAGACCCTGGCCCTGGACTATCGCGAAGAAGCGCCGGCCGCCGCCGGACGCGATCTCTTCCTCGGTGCCGACGGCGAGGTCGACAACCAGCGGGCGCGCTTCAGCTACCTCTCCGCCGGGGTGCCGGGAACGGTCGCCGGCCTCGCCGCGGCCCAAGCGCGCTTCGGGCGGCTCAGCCTGGCCGAGGTGCTGGCGCCGGCGATCCGGCTCGCCGAGGAGGGCATACCGGTCTCCGCCGCCCTGGCCGAGGGTCTGGCGGCCCGGTCTGAACGGCTGAAGGCCTGGCCTGAGACCGCGCGCATCTTCTTCAAGGCCGACGGCAGCCCCTACCGCGCCGGCGAGCGCCTGGTCCAGTCGGATCTGGCCTGGAGCCTGAAGGAGATCGCCCGCGACGGCGCCGACGCGTTCTACAAGGGCGAGATCGGTCGGCGGATCGCCGCCGACATGAAGGCCCAGGACGGCCTGATCACCGAAGCCGACCTGGCCGGCTACGACGTGGTCTGGCGCGACCCGGTCACCGGCAGCTATCGCGGCTACGCGATCGCCTCCATGCCACCGCCTTCCTCGGGCGGCGTCCACCTGGTTCAGATCCTCAATTTGCTGGAGTCCTACCCGCTTGGAGAGATGGGTGCGGGTTCGGCGGCGACGCTCCACGTCATGGCCGAGGCGATGAAGCTGGCCTATGCCGACCGCAGCCAGCACCTCGGCGATCCGGGCTTCTGGAAGGTGCCGCAGCGCGGCCTGACCTCCAAGGCCTACGCCAGCCGCCTCAGGCAGCGGATCGACCAGGACCGTGCACGCGCCGCAACGGAGATCGGCCCGGGCGAGCCCGTGCCGTATGAAAGCAACGAGACCACCCATTTCTCGGTCGCCGACCGCTTCGGCAACGTGGTCTCCAACACCTACACCATCAACTTCAGCTATGGCAGCGGCATCGTCGCCAAGGGCACGGGCATCCTTTTGAACAACGAGATGGACGACTTCTCCGCCAAGCCCGGGACGCCCAACGCCTACGGACTGATCGGCGGTGCGGCGAACGCCATCGAGCCGGGCAAGCGGCCGCTCAGCTCGATGACCCCGACCCTGGTCTTCAAGAATGGCAAGCCCTGGCTCGTGACCGGCAGCCCCGGCGGTAGCCGGATCATCACCACGGTCCTGCAGATCGTCCTCAATACCGTCGACCACGGCATGAACGTCGCCGCGGCGACCGCGGCGCCGCGGATGCACCATCAATGGCTGCCCGACGAGCTGCGCATCGAGCCCGGCTTCAGCCAGGATACCCTGCGCCTGCTGGCCGACAAGGGTCACCGGGTCGTGATCAAGAACGCCATGGGCTCCACGCAATCCCTGCTGCGTATCGAGGACGGCTGGACCGGGGCCTCGGACCCACGCCGCCCCGGCGCGCTTACCCTGGGCTACTGAACCCTGGGGTCCAAGAGGTCTCTTGGCCAGCGGTTTCCGGCGGCGGGTCGTCGCAAGGGAGCGCCTCAGCGCAGCAGGTCGGCGAACTCGGCCAGCACGTCGCGGTACAGGGTCCGCTTGAAAGGGACGATCAAGTCGGGCAGCCGATCGGCCGGCAGCCAGCGCCAGGACAGGAACTCGGGATCGGGCGTGGCGAG
>JASJAL010000138.1 GCA_030067055.1 Kiloniellales bacterium
CTGCCGCTCGACAGCTTGCAGGCGGTGGAGCCGCGCATCACCGAGGAGGTCTTCGAGGTCTTGAGCGTCGAAAAGGCAGTGGCCAGCCGCAGCTCCTTCGGAGGCACCGCCCCCGACAACGTCCGCGCCGCGGCCCGGGCCGCGCGGGAGCGCTTCCTTTGAGCGGGCGGCGAAAGGTCCTGACCGCCGCGGCACTGGCTCTGGTGTTGGGCCTCGCGGCCTGCGGCAAGGCCGGCGACACGATTCCACCGCCAGGCACCACCTTCCCCAGGGCCTTTCCGGCGCCGCGTTACGTCCTGCCCGAGACCGCAGACGCCGAAGCCGGAGTCAAACCCGAGCCGCCCGTCGCACCACAGCAGCGACGGCCGAACAATCTGCAGCTCCTGCCCGGCGACGACAACCGGACGACGACCCGGACCATCGGGCCGGCACCGCGACCGGAGCCGGCACCATCGGCGACGCCGGAAACCCCAGAGTCGCCGGAAACGGTGGAATGACTGCCTTCTCTTATCGCGACGGCGTGCTCTGCGCCGAAGCCGTGCCGCTGGCGGACATCGCGGCTGCCGTCGGCACCCCGGCCTACGTTTACAGTTCCGCCGAGGTCGAGACCGCCTATCGGGATTTCGCCGATGCCCTGGGCGATTTGCCGGCGACCATCTGCTACGCGGTGAAGGCGAACGGCAACCTGGCGCTGATAAACACCTTGGGCCGGCTCGGCGCCGGGGCCGACGTGGTCTCCGAGGGTGAGCTGCGCCGGGCACTCGCTGCCGGCATTCCGGCCGGGAAGATCGTCTTCGCCGGGGTCGGCAAGACCGCGGACGAGCTCGCCTTCGCCCTCGAGCAAGGCATCCTGCAGTTCAACGTCGAGTCCCTACCCGAGCTGGAAGCCCTGAACCGTATTGCGCTGGAGAAGGGCTGCCAGGCGCCGGTCGCGCTTCGGATCAATCCGGACGTCGACGCGGGGACCCACGCCCATATCTCGACCGGGCGTTCGGACCACAAGTTCGGCATCGAGATCGACCAGGCGGCGGCGATCTTCGCGCGGGCCCGCGACTTCGCCGGTGTCTCGCTTCAGGGGATCGCGGTCCACATCGGCTCCCAGCTGCTCGATCTCGCGCCCTACCGCGCGGCCTTCGCCCGGCTGGCCGCGCTCTACACCGAGTTCCAAGCCGCCGGCTATCCGCTGCGGCGGCTCGACCTCGGCGGCGGCCTGGGCATCGTTTACCGCGGCGAGGAGCGGCCGGACCTGCGCGCCTATGCTCAGATCGTGCGCGAGGCCACGGCGGGCCTGGACGCCGAGTTGATCTTCGAGCCCGGACGCCTTCTGGTCGGCAACGCCGGCGTCCTGCTGACCCGGGTCATTTACCTCAAGGAAGGCTCGAGCCGGCGCTATGCCATCGTCGATGCCGCGATGAACGACCTGATCCGGCCGATGCTCTACGAGGCCTGGCACGAGATCCTGCCAGCGCGCGCGCCGGCCGCCGGAACCGACCCGGCGCCTATCGACATCGTCGGACCGATTTGCGAGACCACGGATACCTTCGCTCGCGGGCGGCCTCTGCCGCCGCTCGCCGCCGGCGATCTGCTCACGATTTGTTCAGCCGGCGCCTATAGTGCCGTAATGTCGTCAAGTTATAATGCGAGGTTACCGGCGCCGGAGGTCCTGGTGCGCGGCGATCGCTTTGCCGTGGTGCGGCCCAGGCTGGATCACGAAGACCTGATCGCACAGGACCGAATTCCGGACTGGCTCGAAGGCGAATCGCCCCGACGTGTTGCGAGGAGTGGCCGGACGTGACGATCTCCAGGGACCATGCGAAGAACCGGCAGCGGCGATCCGTGCTTGGCGGCGCCTCGGCCGAGGGCCCGCCGCTGCTCTCAGCCCGGCTTCGCGCCGCGCAGAGCGTCCTGTTCTGGGAGACACTCTGGCCCCGGATCTGGCCCCTGGTCGGCCTCGCCGGCCTGTTCCTGGCCCTGGCCCTGCTCGATCTCTTGCCGGCGCTGCCGGCCTGGGCGCACACGCTGGTCCTGGCCGGCTTTCTCGGCGCGGCGGCCCTCTTCTCCTGGCGGGCTCTGCGCCGTCTGCACTGGCCGGCCCTGGCCGCCGCCCGGCACCGGGTGGAGCGCGACAGCGGCCTCGACCACCGGCCCCTGACCGGCCTGGAAGATCACCTGGCCTCGGGGGGCCGCGACCCGGCCGCCTCGGCGCTGTGGGAGCTGCACCGCCGGCGCTTGCTGGCTCGGGTCGCCAAGCTGCGGCTGGGCCTGCCGCGCGCCTCCCTGGTGCGAGTCGACCCCCTCGGTCTCAGAACCCTGGTGGTCCTGTTGCTGGTGGTCGCCGCGATCGACGGCCGCAACGACTGGCAGGACAGGCTGGTCCGGGCCGTCCTGCCTCAGGCCGCCGCGGCCGCGGCCCTGGCCAGCGGCCTCGACGTCTGGATCACGCCGCCCGAATACACCGGCCTGCCGCCGCTGCTCCTCGACAAGGACCAGGAGCCCAAGGTGACGGTCACGGTGCCGATCGGCAGCCAGGTTCTGGCCCAGGTCCAGGGCGGTCGCAGCGAACCCAGCCTGCGCATCGGCGACGAGGAGACGGCCTTCGAAAGCTTCGGCGGCGACGCCTATCGGATCAGCCGCGAGATCAGGGTTGGCACGCAGCTTGAGATCCTGCAAGCCGGCCGGCCGCTGGCCGCCTGGCCGATCCAGATCCTGCCCGACAACGCGCCCGAAATCGAGTTCCTCAGCCCGCCGGGGGGCCGCGAGCGCAACGCCCTGCGCCTGGAGTTCGGCGCCGTTGACGACTATGGCCTGGACACGGCCACGGCCGAGATCCGGCGCCTGGAAGCGGATCCGGAGACGGAGCCGCTGGTCCTCGAGCTGCCGCTGCCGGGGCACCATCTCAAGACCGCCGAAAGCGCCAGCTACCACGACTTGACGCCCCATCCCTGGGCCGGCTTGCCGGTCGAGATCACCCTGCTCGCCAGCGATGCATTGGGACAGACCGGGCGGAGCGATCCTGTGCGCACGGTCCTGCCCGAGCGCATCTTCAACCACCCGGTCGCGCGCGCCCTGGTCGAGCTGCGCAAGCAGCTGACCCTGGAGCCGGAGCGCCGCTTTCCGGTGATTCAGGTCCTGCGGGAGCTCTACGAGCGACCCGATCACTATTTCCACGACATCGTCGTCGCCCTGGCGATTCGCTCGGCCGAGCGGCGCCTCGGCGTCGATCCTTCGGACGAAGCGGTGCCCGAGGTGCAGAAGCTGCTGTGGGACACCGCGCTTAGGATCGAGGAGGGCGAGCTGGCGCTTGCCGAGGCCGACCTGCGCGAGATCCAGGAAGCGCTGCAGGAGGCCCTGGCCGAGGGCGCCCCCGACGAGGAGATTCAGGAGCTGCTGAACCAGCTCGAGCAGGCCATGGACCGCTTCCTCAGCGAGCTGAGCGAGCAGCTGATGCAGGACCTCGGTGAGCAGGACGGCGAGCTGCCCGAGATGAACAACGCGGACCAGCTGATCAATTCCGAGGACCTGCAGAGCTTGATCGAGGCTGCCCGCGAGCTGGCCCGCACCGGCCAGATGGAGGCCGCCCGCGAGATGCTGGCCCAGCTGCGCGAGCTGCTGGAGAACCTGCGCGCCAACCCCTTCGCTCAGCAGATGGACGACGCCAACCGCCAGGCCATGCAGATGATGCAGGAGATGGAGCGGATGATCGGCGAGCAGCAGGACTTGCTCGACCGGAGCTTCGACCGCGCCCAGCGCCAGGAGCAGTTCGACCCGCAGCGCATGGGCCGGGAGAACAGCAACGATGCCCAGCGCCAGGAGAGCCTGCGCCGCGCACTCGGAGAGATGATGCGTCAGCTCGGCGACGCCCTCGGCGAGATCCCCCAGCCCCTGGGCAACGCAGAGCAGTCCATGCGCGGGGCGGTCGAGTCCCTGGAGCGCGGCGAGCCCGGCAAGGCCACGGGCCCTCAGGGGGAAGCCCTCGACCAGATGCAGCAGGGCATGCAGTCGATGGTCGAAGCGATGATGCAGCAGATGGGTCAGGGCAGCGGCGGTCGCGCCGGCGCCTTCGGCTGGCAGCCGGGCACCGACCGGGATCCCCTGGGGCGCAGCCCGGCCGGCCAGGGCCTGGACAACCTGGGCGGAGTCGAGATCCCCGACCAGATGGAAATGCGCCGGGTCCGGGAGATCATGCAGGAGCTGCAGCGTCGTGCCGGGCAGCCCAGCCGACCGCGCTTCGAGCGCGACTACATCGATCGCCTGCTCCGGCGCTTCGAGTAGCCCGGCAATCTTTTCGGAGTTTTACCTGGCTTCGGTCGCTGGCGACCTGGCGTGGCCGCGGCGCGCTCGGTACCGGCGTCAGTCCCGCGAAGCCCTGCCCAGGGTCTCGTCGACGACCCGGCAGATCTCGGCGAGGGTGAAGGGCTTGGGGATGACCCGGTGGATCAGCTCCTCGAGATTGTGCGCCTTCTGCCGTTCCGCGGAGAAGCCCGACATCATCAGGATCGGCATGTTGGGATGGTCCCGCGCGGCCTTGAGCGCCAGGGCGATTCCATCGACCCCTGGCATCACGATATCCGTGAGCAGGAGATCGAAGGCGTCCTGGCTCAAGGCCTCGAGCGCCGCGACGCCGTCATCGACCGCCGTCACCTCGTGGCCTCGATGGGTCAAGGCCCGCGCGACGAAGCGGCGTACGGCTGGGTCGTCTTCCGCGATCAGGATGCGCGGCATGGGCCTCCACACTCGAGTTGCCTTGACCTGCTCTATTCCGTGCTGTTCCGGCATCGCGCCGGAAGACGAGGATTTCCGCCCGAATCCAAGGCGCCTCGCCAAAGCAATGTATCTGTGAGAATTTCCTCCCAACTTTGCCGGGTTTCCCCGGCGATTGAAGAATTGAGCAGAATCTCTTAAGCCCGAGTTAAATCGGCTCGGACGGGAGAGCCGGTTTCGCCTTCTACGCCGCACCGCTCCCGGCTGAATTAGAACCAGTAAAAACTACTATTGCTTGTCTTGTGGTGCCTCGGCAACAAAATTGATCGTGAGTTCGGTCGCCCCGTCGGGAGGGCTCTGCGCCAAGGTTGAGAAGGTCGTCCGTTCGCCGGGCGAGAGTTTCTTGACGTCGGTCGAGAAGTACCAGGCTGCCAGCTCCTGGCCGGCGGCATCGTGCAAGCTGGCACGCAGGGTCGGCACCGGGCGGTCGCTCTTCGACACGTTGGCGACCACGCCCTCGATGATCAGTCGGCGCTGGCCGTCGAAGGTGCGCCGCACCGAGGTCACGTCCTGCAGGGCCAAGCCCTCGCCCGGCGCTTCCTCGCCGACCCCGAAGAGCTCGTAGAATCGGGCCGCCTCCGGCATGGCAACGACGATCGCGTCACGGCCGAACCACAGGGTCCCGATGAGCAGGACCACGACCGCGCCCAAGGCGCCCCAGGCAATCATCCGGCCTTTCCCGCCGGTGCCGCGCCGGGCGCGGCTTCGCAGTTCCGCTGCGCTGCGCCGGCGGACGCCCCGGACGGCATCGCGCTCGCTGAAGTCCGGCTCAACCTCGACCGGCCCCTGGGGCGGGGGCTGAGCGTCGTTCTCCACCGTAGGCAGCTGACGCCACGTGTGGCCGCAGCTGCCGCAGCGGACCTTGCGTCCCGCCGTACCAATCAACTCGGTGTTGATCGTGAAGCGGGCGCTACAGCTAGGACAAGTCAGTATCATCCGGCCAGCCAGCCAATTTGGCCTAAATCATTAATCTTATAGGATTCTTGGCCTTTGTAGACAAGCCGGCAGCTGCACGGCAAGCGGCCTTGCTTCCACTTCAATGCCGAAAAGCCCCCTCCACTCCCGTCCCGGCCAACCGCCCCCGCCAATGAGCGCCTTGCCGAGTCTTGCTTGAGAACCCGGGCGGTTCGGATGCGAATCGCCGACCCTTCCGTCTTGAGCTTGACACAATTGACCGCGATTCTGAAAGCCGTGGTCTGAGGGTCGAATGTTGTCGAGTCGCGCTTTACGGCGGCGCGAGGGGTGTGCGATGCTGCGCCGCCCGCGTGAGGAGACGTCTCTTGGTCCGATTTGAAGACGCCGGTTTTCGGTACGGCTCCGGTCCTTTCGTCTTTCAAGACGCGACGTTTCATTTGGAGCCAGGCTCCTTTCACTTCGTTCTTGGCGCCAGCGGGGCCGGCAAATCTTCGCTTCTCAAGCTGATGTATCTGGCGCTCTCGCCGACCCTGGGCCGGGTCAGCCTGTTCGGGCGCAGCGTGTCCGAGCTCAGCCGTAACGAGCTGGCCAACATGCGCCGCCGGATCGGCGTGATCTTTCAGGACTTCCGCCTGCTCGATCATCTCTCGGCGATGGAGAACGTCGCCCTGCCCCTGCGCGTCTCCGGGCAGCACGACGAGCGCGTCCAGCAACACGTCATCGAGCTGCTCGCCTGGGTCGGTCTGGCCGAGCAATTGCAGGCCCTGCCTCCGACTCTGTCCGGCGGCGAGCAGCAGCGCGTCGCGATCGCCCGCGCGGTGATCGGGCGGCCCAGCCTGCTGATCGCCGACGAGCCGACCGGCAATGTCGACGATCGCATCGCGGTACGCCTGCTCTACCTCTTCGAAGAACTCAACAAGATGGGCACGACCGTGGTCATTGCCACCCACAACGAGGGCCTCGCTGCCCGCTTCGCCCAGCCCATCCTGCGGCTGCAGGACGGCCAGGTCCGCTATGTCGCGCCCGGCTATCGGCGCAGTTTCAGCCTCGCCAGGGGGAGCGGAAGCTGAATGGCCTCGGCGCATTTGGATGTGCCCTTCGACCGTGATGGCTCAGCCCGCTTCCTGCCCTGGCTGATCGGCTTCATGGTCTATCTGGCCGCGCTGTCGCTGGTCAGCGCGCTGGCCATGAACAAGATCCTCGACCGCTGGGACCGCGGCCTCGCCGGCCAGCTCACCCTGCAGATCCCACCGCCCGAGCCGACGGAGGAGCTGGACCGGCGCGAGCAACGGCTGGACCGGGTGATCGAGATCCTGACCAGTACCACCGGGGTCACCGGCGCGGTGGTCCTGGACCCGGCGGATATGAACAAGCTTCTGGTGCCCTGGCTGGGCGAAGGGGCGCTCGAAGAGGACCTGCCGCTGCCGGACCTGATCGCCGTGCAGCTCGACCCCTCGGCACCGCCCGACCTCGATGCGCTCCAGCGCCGCCTTTCGCAAGCCGTGCCCGGCATCCAAAGCGATAGCCATCAGGCCTACCTGACACGGCTCTTGAGCCTGACCCGTTCGATCCAGATCGTCGCCGCGGTGGTCGTCCTGCTGGTTGGCTTGTCCGCCGTCCTGGCCGTCGTTTTCGTCACCAACACGGGCTTGTCCATCCACCGCCACGTGATCGAAGTGCTGCACATGATCGGCGCCCACGACGACTACGTGGCACAGCAATTCCAGCGCTACGCCTTCAAGCTCGGCCTGCGCGGCGGATTCCTCGGCCTGGTCCTCGCGGTGCCGACGGTCTTGCTGGTCGGACGTCAGTTCGATGCCAGCGAAGTCACCCTGCTGCCGGATCTGGCGCTGTCGCCCGTGGATTGGGCCGCGGTCGCCCTGCTGCCGCTGATCGCTGCGGTGATCGCGATGATGACCGCGCGATTCACTGTGCTTCGGACGCTGGTCCAGCTGCTCTAGACCCCTGCGCCCACGACCATGGCCGGCGAACTCGACTCTCCCAAGACCTGGACTCCGCGGCAAAGGCTGATCCGCATCCTCGCCCTGTTCGGCGTGCTGGCGGTGCTCTGGGCTATTGGGCTGTTCTGGTTCGCCTCAGCCTTGGAGACCGAGCCGGAACTCAGCGACCGCCAGACCAATGCGATCGTCGTCCTCACCGGTGGAAGCCTCCGCGTCGAGCAGGGAATCGAGCTGCTGTCGCGCGGCCTCGCCGACAAGCTCTTCGTTTCCGGCGTGGCCCAGGGAGTCGACGTCAAGCAGCTGCTGAAGATCTCACGCGAGGCGCCTGAGGACCTCTCCTGCTGCATCGCCCTGGGCTACGAAGCCGACGACACGGCCGGCAACGCGCGCGAGACCGCCGACTGGATGCAGGCCCAGGGCTACGCCTCCTTGCGATTGGTCACCGCCGCCTATCACATGCCGCGCAGCCTGTTGGAGTTTCGCCGGACCATGCCGCAAGTCGAGATCCTCCCGCACCCGGTTTTCCCGGCGCACGTCAAGCAGGCGGACTGGTGGCGCTGGCCGGGCAGCACCATCCTGCTGATCTCGGAATACAACAAGTACCTGATCGCCAGATTTCGCGCCTTTGTCGTGCCGGTCGCGAAATGACGCGGCTTCGCTCGCTGCTGTACAACGCCTTGTTCCTGCTGTGGAGCGTCGGCATGCACGTCATCAGCATTCCGCTCCTGTTCGGTCCCGGCGCAGGGATCTACCTGGTGGGCGGGATCTGGGCGCGGGGCTGCGTGCTCCTGCTGCGTGCGGTCTGCGGCCTCGGCTATCGGATCGAGGGCTTGGAGAACCTGCCGGACCGGCCGGTGGTGATCGCCGCCAAGCACCAGTCGATCTGGGAGACCCTGGCCTTTTGCCACATCTTCCAGAAGCCGATCTTCGTGCTCAAGCAGGAGCTGCTTACGATCCCCTTCTATGGCTGGTACCTCAAGCGCATGGGGATGATCGCCATCGACCGCCAGGGTGGCGCCAGCGCCTTGCGTCGGATGCTCGCCGAGGCGCAGCAAACCCTGGACGCCGGCAAGCACATCGTCATCTTTCCAGAAGGCACGCGCACCGAGCCGGGGCAGCGACGCGCCTATCATCCCGGCGTGGCCGCGCTCTACAAGCAACTGGGTGTGCCGGTGCTGCCGGTCGCCCTCAACTCCGGGCTGTTCTGGCCGGCCAAGAGCTTTCGACAGAAGCCTGGTCAGATCACGGTCAAGCTACTGCCGCCGCTGCCCCCCGGGATGGATCGCCGCGAGTTCATCGGTCAGCTGGAGCGGGCGATCGAGGACGCCAGCCTGGCCTTGCTGCCGGATCAGGGATGCGGCGGCGACAAGCTTGTGGATAACTCTGTGGGCAAATCCTAACTCCTGGTGCCGCCAGGACTTTCCGACGCCGCCTGGGAGAACAAGAGCCGAACCTCGCGTTGACCCGCTGCGCTTCGACGCCTAACTTCGAGGCGCCGCAAGGTAGGTGGGAACAACCGTGTAGTTCCCGGAAACTCTTGCTTCCCAGGGAAGCGACTCGCTCCGACGATCGATATATCGCGGTGGGGCCAAGGTGACACCAGGATTCAGCGCCATCTCCCAGCGCATCTGGGACATGAAGTACCGCCTCAAGACGGCCGAAGGCGGCGCTGTGGATAAGACCTTGGAGGACAGCTGGCGGCGGGTGGCCAGCGCGCTGGCCCAGCCGGAGGCCGACCCCGAAGCCTGGGCCGAGCGCTTCTACGAAGCCCTGGTCGATTTCCAGTTTATCCCGGCCGGCCGGATCCTGGCCGGCGCCGGGTCCCGGCGCGACGTCACGCTTTTCAACTGTTTCGTCATGGGCAGCGTGCCGGACAACATGGCCGGGATCTTCGAGCACCTGAAGGAGGCCGCCCTGACCATGCAGCAGGGCGGCGGCATCGGCTACGACTTCTCGACCCTCCGGCCGAGGGGCGCGCCGGTGCGCGGGGTCGGCGCCGACGCCTCGGGACCGCTCAGCTTCATGGACGTCTGGGACGCGATGTGCCGGACGATCATGAGCGCCGGCTATCGGCGCGGCGCCATGATGGGAACGCTGCGCTGCGACCATCCGGACATCGAGGCCTTCATCGAGGCCAAGGCCGAGCCCGGCCGGCTGCGCATGTTCAACCTCTCGATCCTGGTCACCGATGCCTTCATGGAGGCGCTGCGCGAGGACGCACCCTGGGAGCTGGCCTTCGGCGGCACGACCTACAAGGTCGTCCAGGCCCGCGATCTCTGGGACAAGATCATGCGCGCCAC
>JASJAL010000139.1 GCA_030067055.1 Kiloniellales bacterium
CGGGAACGGGAGCGCAATTTCTAAGGCCCGAGCAGCGACGATGACCTGCCCCCCTAGAACCGGTCATTCAGCCCGAGAGTTCAACAGCTTGAGATTGCCCTTCGCGGGGATTCCTTATCATCTCACCATGGTCATGCTGCTGGTGAGATGACGCGAAGTCGTCGGATGAACCATCACGAGATCAACCACGCCTCCGCCAAGGAATGCCAACAGGCCGTCGTGTTCGGCCAGGGCATCATCGACGCACCACTCGGCCATCGCACGGATCAGCGGAGACAGCTCATCGGCCTTCGGTTTCGCTTTTGGCATGAATTACCCCCGGGCCAATCTTGCCGCCTTCCGCTTTGGGCCGACAAGGACCACCAAGATCTCCGGGGTTTTGAAGTTGGAGAAATTGCATGCCCCCGCAACCAGCAAACAGCGCCCTTAGCTCGCCGAGTTGGGGGCGTTTTGCTTCTTGTGCTGGTGGGTGGTTTGGGGCGAATTTATTTGGCTAGGCCTCTTCAACGACGGCAGACAACTCTGGCGTGGGGAGCTTGCCGAGTTTTCGGCGCGAACTATCGGGACCGCGCAAGGTTGCCAATGACGATGCGGGTTCGCAAGATCCACCGTGCATCTGTGCGTGCGGCCAACGCATTGGAGGCAATCCATGCGGCTTGAAGCCCCCAGACGCGGGTTCGATGATTCGGAGTTCGGCGCGCGCACGACAAAGGCGCAGGCGCGAATGGCCGAAGCGGGCCTTGCCGGCCTGTTGCTGATGACCGAGCCGGAGGTGCGCTACTTCAGCGGGTTTCATACGCCTTTCTGGCAAAGCCCGACGCGGCCCTGGTTCTTGTTCGTACCCGCAGCGGGCAAGCCCGTCGCCGTGATCCCGGAGATTGGCGCCGAGCTGATGCGCCGAAGCTGGCTGGAAGATATCCGGACCTGGAGCGCGCCGCGGCCGGAAGATGACGGGATCAGCCTGCTGACCGACCTTCTGTCCCCCTTGGCGTCCGGCGGGGCGAAGCTGGGCGTGATGAAGGGGCACGAGACCCTCTTGCGAATGCCGTTGGGCGATTGGGAGCGGCTCGTGGCGGCGCTGCCGGGGCTTGAGATCGCCGATGCGACTGGCATCGTGCAGGGCTTGCGCATGGTCAAGACACCGGCCGAGATCGAAAAGCTCCGCCATATCTGCGCCATCGGCTCGGCGGCCTTCGCTAAGATGCCGGAGTTGGTCGTCGAGGGTCAGCCCTTGGAAGAGGTCTTTCGGGAGTTTCGGCGCACGGCAATCGGACTCGGGGCCGATGACGCGCCCTATATCGTCGGCGCCGCCGATCAGGGCGGCTACGCCGATGTCATCTCTCCGCCGTCCCGCCGCCCCCTGCGGAGGGGCGATGTGCTGATGCTGGACACCGGTTGCACCTGGGACGGCTATTTCTGCGACTTCGACCGCAACTGGGCCATCGGCCGCGCGGATGACCAGGCGCGGCAGGCCTATGACGTGCTGTGGCGCGCGACCCAGGCGGGGATCGAGGCTGCAAGGCCCGGCAACACCTGCCGCGATCTGTTCGTCGCGATGTCGGCGGTGATCGCCGAAATGGACGACAGCGGCGGCGATATCGGACGCTTCGGGCACGGATTGGGGATGCAGTTGACCGAGCAGCCTTCGCACGCGGCCTTTGACCGGACAGTGCTGGCCGAGAATATGGTGCTGACCATAGAGCCATCGCTGTCCTACGGAGACGGCTTGATGATGGTGCATGAGGAGAACATCGTCGTTGAGCGCGACGGCGCGACGCTGCTAACCACACGCGCCGCACCTGAATTGCCGGTGATTTGATGCTGCATCTCCACACACTCAACGCGTCAGCCGCCCTTTTGTCTTCGTCCGAGTTCACAGCTATTGTCGTCTATCGCGGTGCCGCAGAAAGTCAGTCTTGCCGATCTCTGCCTCCGTCGTCTCGCTTCGCAGCCAGCCCATGTTGCCGGCTTGCTGGGTCGGCGGCGTTGTCGCGTTCTGAGGAACATGACCGAAGGCTAAGTCGAGGCCGCTGGGCCTTCATTCCGCTGCCGTCCGAACGCCCTCCATCTGTATCGGCTCGCGCAGCACGAGGTGCCGGTGCGGGTAAGGGATCTCGATCCCGTTCGCCTTCAGGGCGTCCCAGACGGCGAGCAGAACCTCGCCCTTGATGTTCACCACCCCGTTCTGCGGGTCGCGGATCCAGAAGCGCAGCAGGAAATCGAGCGAACTGTCGCCGAAGCCGGTCAGGTGGCAGACCGGCGCGGTCGTCTCGTCTACGCGCGCGGGCTGCACGGCGGCCTCGCGCACGATGCGCCGGACTTCATGCGGATCGCTGTCATAGGACACGCCGATCGGGATTTCCAGGCGCACCAGCTGGTTCGAGAACGACCAGTTGACCACCCGGTGGGTGATCAGATCTTCGTTGGGTATCAGATACTCTTTGCCGTCGCGGGTGTTGACCGAAACGTAGCGGGCGCCCAACGAAGTGATCCAGCCGAAGGTATCCTCCAGCTCGATGACGTCGCCGGGCTTGATCGACTTGTCGAGCAGGAGGATGACGCCGCTGATCAGGTTGGAGACCACCTTCTGCAGGCCAAAGCCGATGCCCACGCCGATCGCGCCCGAGAAAAGGGCGAGCGCGGTCAGGTCGATACCCACCGTGTTCAGCGCAATCACAACGGCGAAGGCGAGCAGGGTGATCTTGATCAGCTTGCCGAGCAACACCTGAACCGAGGGGGTCAGGTCCGGAACCCGGTTGATACGTGTCTCCAATGCCCGCGAGAGCGCGAGCGCCGCCCACAGCAGTACGGCGAGCGATAGGAGGGCCTGGAGAATCGTCAGCACCGAGATCCGGAGTTCGCCGAAGTTCATGGCGGCGGAATCGAGGATCGCGACCGTGGGCGCCAGGAGGTCGGTCATGTTGAGTGCGGCAATCGACCAGGTCGCCAGCGCAAAGATGCGCGAGATCGCTTCGTTTCGAATGAAGGTGGAGGCAAAGCTGATAACAATCCAGGCGGTCAGCAGGTTCGAGGCGACAGCGAGGAGGTAGCTGTAGCTTGGCCAGGTGACCTGCCGCATGACCGCGACGACGGTCCACAGCAGGATGGCGAAGGCCACCGGCCTCAACATCCGCGGGGCAGACTGTGCGAGGCGCGCAAAGCGAGGTGATACCTGGAGCTTGTCGAGCCGCGACGTCACCCATGGTCGAATCCGGCGCGCCAAGAGCCAGGCGATGCCATAGAGGACGGCAATGATCACCAGCTGAATCAGCACCCAGCGGTTGAACACGTTTTCCACGGTCCATTCGCTTGCGGCGACGAACCAGGCCATCAGTTCGTTCGGATCGACGAAGTCGGTCATCGGCCCCTCCCTCAGATATTTCCTAGCAATGAATTCTACCGGTTTAGCCGCAGGTCGTCGTGGCGGGACGTTTCTCCGATCGCATAAGCGGTCGTATCGCGAGCACCTGATGGCCCGGCGTCTCCCGATCAGGGCGTTTCGAAGAGCGACTCACTCAGAGCCGACAGGGGCATGTGAGGTCACGAACCTCGCGGCTGAAACCGGCCCTTCCATTTTGCGATGCGATCAAAGTCCCGGTCCTCGTAAGCCTTCACTGCCGCCATCAGATCCGGGACGTCCGTTGTTTCCCGGTCTTCGGCAAGCTGCGTCAGCCGCATCGTGTACCAGGCGGTAATCCCGCCCTCGGGAGGTGAGGCAAATCTCGGAAACGTCGGATCGCCCGCCGTACCCGTCCGCCATCCTCTCGGCAGGGCGGGGTCCAGCACCAGGGCCCGTGCGAGGCCGACGACGTCCGCGGCACCGCCCGACACCGCGTCGACCGCTTGCCGCAAGGTCTTGAAACCACCTGTCACCATCAACGGCTTCTTGGTCCACTGCCGGGCGCTTCTTGCGAACTCGATGAAATAGGGCCCCGGGCCCGCGCCATCGGAGGCGGATTTGGCGCCGGGGAAATACGTTCCCCCACTGATATCGATCAGGTCGATCCCCGTCCCGTCCAGCGCCGAGATCACCGCAATGGCGTCGTCCTGCTCGAAACCGCCTTCCAGCTGATCCGTCGCGTTCAGCTTGACTGCAACCGGGAACCTTGGGCCGACCGCGCTGCGCACTTCGTCGACCACCTCGAGCAAAAGGCGCATTCTGGCGGTGATGGCCCCGCCATACGCATCCTCGCGCTTGTTGAACAAAGGCGAGAGGAATTGGCTCAAGAGGAACCCGTGCGCCGCGTGGATCTGCACGCCACCAAAGCCGGCGGTTTTCGCCATGCGGGCGGTCCGGGCAAATCCCGACGGCAAATCACGAATCTCGTCTCGGGTCAGTTCGGCACAGGTCAGGCCCGGGATATCGATCGCGCTGGGCCCCTTTGGATCGCTGATGGGGGGATGCGCCATGGCGCCGGCATGGCCAAGCTGGAGCCAAAGCTGCGCGTCATCGACAGCCCCCCTCTGAGCAAGCAACGCGAAGCGGTCAAGCTCTGCACCGGGGGCAAGCACGAGGTTGCCGGGTTTCTCGGCGAAGTTGGGATTGCCCTGAACCTCGCCGATGATCGAAACGGCCAGACCGCCCTCGGCCCAGCGTTCATAGAGCCGGATCTGGGCGTCGGTCGGATTGCCGCACCCATCGCCAAGCGAATCCGACATCGCAGATTTGCCGATCCGGTTTTTCAGAATGGTGCCACATGGCAGCTCCAAAGGCTGGAACAGCGTATCGCGATGATTTCCGTCCGACTGCGCCACACCTGATCCTTATGTGTCACCTGTGCTTGAAAAGACTGGAGTCCTGCATCTGCACCAGAACAACACATGCATCTTGGTGTGGCCAGTGGATCGCTGAGCGACGAGCCAGGCGAGAGCTCAAGTGCGCAGCCCCTGAAGGGCCTGGCTATCCGGTCCAGCCGAGCCCCGAGGCGACGCAGTTGATCGAAAGGAGAAGTGGCACGAAGTCCGCGGGCTCGGAGGATCCGGCCCTTCTGCGCGCGCGGAGGCGACCGACCAGATCTGCCTGCTGACGTCCGACTTGGTTGAGGATGGGCAGGCGCCGTTCCAGACGGCTGCGGTAGTTGGGAAAGCGCTGGGCCAGGCCGCCCTCGTCGGTGATGCGGAGAACCTGCTCCACCGTGCGATCGTATTCCTCTCGGATGGTCGCAAGGATTTCCTGCCGCTGCTGCGGGTCGGAGACCAGGTCGGCATAGGCCCCGCCGACGTCGAAGTCGACGAGCAGCAGGATCTTCTCGACCTCGTCGACGATCAGCCGGAAGAGGGGAGAGGAGTCGAACATGTGCGCCAGGAGGCGGTCGCCCTCGCGGCCGCGCACCTTGCGGAAGGATTGAAGGGCCGTCCCCAGGCCGTACCATCCCGGGACCAGATGCCGGTTCTGGCTCCAGCCGAAGACCCAAGGTATCGCCCGCAGGTCGTCGAGCGTCGCCGCACCGAAGCGCCGGCCGGGTCTCGAGCCCAACTTGAGCCGAACGAGCTCCTCTACCGGGCTGGCCTCCTGATAGTAGGCGACCAGACCGGGATGCTCGATCAGGCGCCGGTAAGCGACATAGGAGATGCCCGACAGCGCCTCCAGCGCCTCGTCGAACTCCGGCTGGCTGTCGTCTGCTGCGTCCGGCACGAGACCCAAGCTATGGCGCAGCACGCTGGCCGTCAGGAGCTCCAATTGGAAGCGCGCGGCGCTGCGGTTGGCATACTTAGAGGAGACGACCTCGCCCTGCTCGGTCAAACGCAGTCGGCCATTGACCGAGCCTTGTGGCTGGGCGGCGACGGCCCGGCCGGTCGGCGCGCCACCGCGGCTGACCGATCCGCCGCGTCCGTGAAAGAAGGAGATCCGAACACCCAGATCGGCGCCCAACCGCGCCAGGCGCTTCTGGGCCTTGGCCTGCTCCCAGTTGGCGCAGAGGAATCCGCCGTCCTTGTTCGAATCGGAATAGCCGATCATCACTTCCTGAACGCCGCCCGCGAAGCGCACGCTGCGGCGCACCAGAGGCAAGGACAGAAGCTCCCGCATGATGGTTGGTGCCCGTTGCAGGTCGTCGATCGTTTCGAACAGAGGCACGACCGGCAGGACGCAGCATTCGACGCCTTCCCGGTCCCAGAACAGGCCTGCGTACTTGGCCAGCAGATAGACACCCAGGATATCGGCGGCCGAGTGGGTCATGCTGAGGACAAAGGATCCAATGGCCCCTTGCCCAAGGTCTCGTCGCGCCGCCGCGGCCAGGGCGAAGAGGCCGAAGGTCTCCGCCGCAGCCGGCGGCAGGGACTCTGGTGCAAAGCTCTCCTCCAGCGGGCGCGCAAGCTCCGCCAGCAACCAGTCATTCCAGGAGGTGGATCCCGGCTCCGGCGGCACCTTGTCTTCGGCGCCGTCCAAGACACGCCAGATCTCGGCCAGCGCCCCGTTGATGACCGTCGTGTTCTGGCGCAGGTCCAGGCTGGCGGTATGAAACCCGAAGGCCTCGACCTTTCGGCGCAGGGGCTCGATCCGCGTCTTGGCGAGCGATGCGCAACCGGCCCTGCGCAAGCCCGCCTCCAAGTCAACGAGATCATCGATCAGGGCTTCGGGACCGCGGTATCCGCCGGCCTCCGTCGAGACCTGGGATTGTTCCCCCGCTTCGAGCGACTCGTCCAGGGTCGCGCGCAGGCATTCCAAATACTGGCGAACGACCTCGCCGGGGTTCCGCGCAGCGATCTCGCTGCCCCGTCCGGTCCGGTCGAGTTTCTCCTGCAAGGCTTGCAGAAAGGCGTCGGGCAGCGGCGCGGTATGGGCGGCGATGCTGAGCTCATGCAGCAACGTCGAGAGCTGCTCGCGGTAGTGGCGCAGCGCGACCAGGCGGCCGGCCCGAAGCGCCTTGCGGGTCGCCTCGTTGGTGACGAAGGGATTGCCGTCGCGGTCGCCGCCGATCCACGAGCCGAAGCGCAGGAGGGCTGGAAGCCGGAAGCGGACATCGGGATAGTGCCGGGCGAGCGCCAGCTCCAGGGTGTTCAAGGTCTGCGGGACGCTCTCGAACAGGGTTTCTTGAAAAAAGTGAAGTCCCCAGGCGACTTCCTGCTCGACGCTCGGCTTCTCGAGTCGGATCTCGCCGGTCAGCCAGAGGAGGTCGATCTCGTTGCGCAGCTCCTCGGCGATGGCCTCGCGCTCGCGAGGGGTCAAGAACCGCCCTTCGAGGTCTTCCAGGTGGCAGTGGATCCGGCGGTGGATCTCCAGCACGGTCACCCGCTTCGCCTCGGTCGGATGCGCGGTGATGACCGGGCGCACGCTGGTCCGCTCCAGCAAGTCCTGGATCGCTTCGGGCTCGATGCCTGCCGCGGCGGCCTGGGCGATCGTCCGGTCGAAGCTGCCAGCCACGGCATCCGGGCTCGCCTGGGTCTCGATCCGGCGCCGCCGCCGCGACTCTGTGATATCTTCCGCGATCCTCAGAAGCTGCAGCCAGATGCCCTGCGCCTGCAGAGCTTCGAGCGGGAATGCATCGGAGTTCTCGCTTTGCTGCCTGCCGCCGTGCAAGGCATCCAGAATCTCGGGCCGCCGCGCCCGGACCACGTCGAGCAGGTAGCCGAAGAGCCGCTCGACGACCGGCTCCAGGTCGTGCTCCGAGTCGCCGAGGCCGGACGGATCGAGGGCGAGGTCGTGGGCGCCCATCTGCCCCGTACCTGCGGGCTTAGGAGACTCAGATGGCGGCCTGCGTAGCGCCGGCTCTGGCATTGTCGAGTCCTCCGCTCAAGGCCTGCGCCACGGTCGCGCCGAGCTCGGCGGGACTGGGAGCGATGGTGACGCCGGCTTCCTTGAGGATCTCGACCTTCTCGAACGCGCTCTCGCCGAAGGCCTGGATGATCGCGCCGGCATGGCCCATGCGCCGGCCCTTGGGCGCGGTCAGGCCGGCGACATAGGCGATCACGGGCTTGGTCATGTGCGCGCGCAGGAACTCGGCCGCCTCCGCCTCCTGCGGGCCACCGATCTCGCCGATCATCATGATCGCCTCGGTCTCTTCGTCTTCCTCGAAGAGCGACAGAACGTCCTTGAAGGAGCTGCCGTTGATCGGATCGCCGCCGATTCCGACACTGGTCGACACGCCGATTCCCAGCTCCTTCATCTGGGACGCGGCCTCGTAGCCCAGCGTGCCCGAGCGCCCGACGATGCCGACCGGACCGGGCATATAGATGTGACCCGGCATGATGCCGGCCAGCGCCCGGCCCGGGCTGATGATTCCGGCGCAGTTCGGGCCGATCAGGCGCATCCGCTTTTCCTGCTTGTAGCGCCGCATGTAGCGCTTGACCTGCATCATGTCCTGGGCAGGGATGCCGTCGGTGATCGCGATGCAGAGCCGGATCCCGGCATCCGCCGCCTCCATGATCGCGTCGGCCGCGAAGGGCGGCGGCACGAAGACCACGCTGGTTGTCGCTCCGGTCTCGCCGACGGCCTTGCGCACCGTGTCGAAGACCGGCAAGCCGTCCTGGGTCGTGCCGCCCTTGCCCGGCGAGACGCCACCGACCAGCTTGGTGCCGTAGCTCAGCATCTCCTGGGCATGGAAGGCGGCGATGCGCCCGGTGATGCCCTGGACGATAACCGGTGTTTCTCGGTCCAGAAGAATAGCCATCAGCTTTCCACCGCCGCGAGGCGGGCACCCTCGTCTTGTTTCCAGGCGTCGACCACGCGTTGCGCCGCTTCGGCCAGGGACTTGGCCCGAATGATCGGCAAGCCGCTGCGGGTCAGGATCTTGCGCCCCTCCTCGACGTTGGTCCCGGCCAGACGCACCACCAGGGGCACGGTCACGTCGATCTTCTTGACCGCCTGGACAATGCCCTCGGCGACCCAATCGCACCGATTGATGCCGGCGAAGATGTTTACCAGCACGGCCTCGACGTTCTCGTCCGAGACGACCAGGCGGAAGGCCTTGGCGACCCGCTCGGGCGTGGCGCCGCCGCCGATGTCGAGGAAGTTCGCCGGCTCACCGCCGGCCTGCTTGATCATGTCCATCGTCGCCATGGCAAGCCCCGCCCCGTTGACGATACAGCCGATCTTGCCGTCGAGGCCGATGTAGTTGAGTCCCCGGTCCGAGGCCTGGGTCTCGCGCTTGTCCTCCTGGGACTTGTCGCGCAGCTCAGAGATGTTCGGCCGACGGAAGAGCGCGTTGTCGTCGAAGCTCATCTTCGCGTCGAGGGCGGTCAGCGTGCCTTCGTCGGTCACCGCCAGCGGATTGATCTCCACCATTGTCGCGTCCAGCTCGCGAAAGGCCTTGTAGCAGCCCATGAGAATATCGACCGCCTGGGCGATCTGGGCCGGCTCCAGTCCCAGACCGAAGGCGATCTCGCGGGCTTGAAAGGCCTGCATGCCGACGGCCGGCTCGACGCTCGCCCGCAGGATGGTTTCCGGCTTGTCGCGGGCGATCTCCTCGATCTCCATGCCGCCCGCCGAAGAGGCGACCACCATGACCCGTTCCGACTTCCTGTCCAGGACCAGCCCAAGGTAGATTTCGCGCTGGACTTTCGCCGTGGCCTCGACATAGAGCCGGTAGACCGCCTTGCCCCGCGCTCCGGTCTGCTGGGTGACGAGGCGCATGCCCAGGAGTTCGTCGGCGGCGTCCCAGACCTCATGCTCGTCGGCGCAGACCTTGATTCCGCCGGCCTGGCCGCGGCCGCCGGAATGGATCTGCGCCTTGACCACCCAGCGCTCTCCTCCGATCTCCCGCGCCCGGTAGGCCGCCTGCTCGGGACTGTAGGCCAGGCCGCCGCGCGGCACCGGCACTCCGAAGCCGGACAGCAACTCCTTTGCCTGATACTCGTGAATGTCCATCTTTGGCCTTCCCTTACCGCCGCACCTGCGGACGAAGGAACCTCCCGATCGGAGTCTCTCTCATTCGGCCCGGCACGATCCGACCGGGCTCCGAGGTGGCGCTTCGCTAGACCGCCAGCGCCAGCTC
>JASJAL010000140.1 GCA_030067055.1 Kiloniellales bacterium
CGTGCGCTTCCTGGGCCCGGCCTTCGGCGGCATCAACCTGGAGGACATCAAGGCCCCGGAATGCTTCATCATCGAGCAGCGCCTGAAGGAGTTGCTCGACATCCCGGTCTTCCACGACGACCAGCACGGCACCGCGATCATCGCCGCGGCCGGGCTGATCAACGCGGTGCAGCTCACCGGCCGCAAGCTCGAGGACATCAAGATGGTGATCAACGGCGCCGGCTCGGCCGGCGTCGCCTGCGCCGAGCTCTTGAAGGCCATGGGCGTGCCGAACGAGGCCATCCTGCTCTGCGACACCCGCGGCGTGATCTACCAGGGCCGCGAGGCCGGCATGAACCAGTGGAAGTCGGCCCACGCGGTGCCCAGCGAGGCGCGCAGCCTGGGGGATGCCCTCAAGGGCGCCGACGTCTTCTTCGGGCTCTCGGCCAAGGACGCGGTCGACCAGGACATGGTCCTGTCAATGGCCGAGAAGCCGATCATCTTCGCCATGGCCAACCCGGATCCGGAGATTGCGCCGGAAGCGGTCAAGGAAGTGCGCTCCGACGCAATCATCGCCACCGGACGCTCGGACTATCCGAACCAGGTCAACAACGTGCTCGGCTTTCCCTACATCTTCCGCGGCGCCCTCGACGTCCGCGCCTCGACCATCAACATGGAGATGAAGATCGCCGCCGCCGAGGCCCTGGCCAAGCTGGCCCGCGAGGACGTGCCGGACGAGGTCGACCGGGCCTATTCCGGGCGGCGCCTGCGCTATGGCCCGGACTACATCATCCCGGCGCCCTTCGACCCGCGCCTGATCGTCGCCGTCCCAAAGGCGGTGGCCGAGGCGGCGGTGGCGACCGGGGTCGCGCGCAAGCCGCCGGCCGACATGGAGGACTACCGCAAGCAGCTCTCGGCCCGCCTCGATCTCTCGGCCGCCTCGCTGCAGGTCATCTTCGACCGGGTCCAGGCCCATCCCCAGCGCATGGTCTTTGCCGAGGGCGAGGAGCGGAAGTCGATCCGCGCCGCGCTGGCCTATCAGAACGCCGGCTACGGCCAGGCGGTCCTGATCGCCCGCGAGGAGAAGGTCGCCGAGGCAGCCCAGGCCATGGGCGTCGCCATCGACAGCCTGGAGATCCACAACGCCCGGCTGTCCGAGCGCAACGAGGCCTATACCCAGTTCATCTACGAGCGCCTGCAGCGCAAGGGCAAGCTGTACCGCGATTGCCAGCGCATGGTGAACCAGAACCGCAACGTTTTCGCCGCCTGCATGGTCGCCAAGGGCGACGCCGACGGCATGGTCACCGGCCTGACCCGGAGCTTCGGAGTGTCCTTCGACGACCTGCGCCGGGTTATCGACCCCAAGCCCGGGCACCGGGCCTTCGGCCTGACCATCTTCGCCCAGCGCAATCGGACGGTCTTTCTTGCGGATACCTCGGTCCACGAGTTGCCAACCCCCGAGCAGATGGCCGACATCGCGATCCAGAGCGCGGAACAGGCCCGCGCCATGGGCCACGAGCCGCGGGTCGCGTTGCTGTCCTTCTCGAACTTCGGCAATCCCATGCGCGAGAAAGCGCAGCGCATCCGCGAGGCCGTACAGGTCCTGGACGAACGCGACGTCGACTTCGAATACGACGGCGAGATGCAGGCCAACGTGGCCCTGGATCACGCCCTCATGACCAACCTCTATCCCTTCTGCCGGCTGTCCGGCCCGGCCAACGTGCTGGTCATGCCGGCGCTGCACTCGGCCAACATCTCCGGCAAGCTTCTGCAGCTCCTCGGCGGCGGGACGGTGATCGGACCCCTGCTGATCGGCCTGTCCAAGCCGGCGCAGATCGTCACCACCGGCGCGACCGTCAACGAGATGGTCACAGCGGCGGCGATCGCCGCCTATGAGGCGATCGGCGCCGAATAGCCGCCCGGCGGTTGCGCGAGATCGGACGAGGCGATTAGTCTGGTCCAGTCGGGCGCCTAAACAGACCGATCGAACGCAAGACCGCCCGACCGAAGTCAGGCAATGCCATGGTCCGACGTGCAAGCGCCCTTAGACAGAGGATCGAGGCCACCCTGATCGTCGCGGCCCCAGGTGTCCTGGGTCTGACGGTCCTGGCCGCCGCCGGCCTCCTCGATTGGCTGACCGCCTTGGCCGCCATCGCCGCCGTGGTCCTGGCCAGCGCGCCGATCGCGGCCTGGCAGCTGCGGCGGCTAGAGCGTCTGCTTCAGCGGATCCAGCACCTTGCGGACAGCGGAACCCAGAGCCTGTCCGATGACGCGGATTTGTCGGCGCGTCTCGGGCCGCCTCTGGAGCCGGCGGTCGCCGAAGCCGACGAGAAGCTGCGCCACCGCGAGGCGGCCCTGCGCGCCAAGCTGTCCAGCAGCGAGGCGGTTCTCTCGGCCCTGCCCGATCCGATGATCCTGCTCGATGCCGAGGCGCGGCTGCTGCGCCTCAACACCGCGGCCGAGATGCTTTTCGGCCAAGGCCGAGAGGGCCGCGCCTTGCTCGAGATCCTGCGCCATCCGGGCGTGGTTGATGCGGCGGAGCGTGCGTGTCGAGGCGAGCCGGTCAGCGACGTCGAGTTTCAGCTGCCGGGCGCCGTGGAGCGCTCGTTCCTGGCCCGGCTGACACCACTGGCCGGTGCCGACAACCAAGCAGCGGTCCTCAGCCTGCACGAGCTGACCGCGATTCGCCGGGCCGAGCGCCTGCGCGGCGATTTCGTTGCCAACGCTAGCCACGAGCTGCGCACGCCTCTGGCCAGTCTGGTCGGATTCATCGAGACCTTGCGTGGTCCGGCACGCGATGACGCAAAGGCGCGCGCGCGCTTCCTGTCAATCATGGAAGAGCAGGCCCAGCGGATGGCCCGTCTGATCGAAGATCTCTTGTCCCTGTCGCGGATCGAGCTCGACGAGCACACCCCGCCCAAGGATCAGGTCGATCTGGCCCAGATCCTGCGCAGCACTGCCAGCGCTCTGGAGATCCAGGCTCGCAAGAAGCAAATGCGAATATGCCTGGAGCTGGACTCTGCGGCGGAGGTTCGCGGTAACGAGGACGAGCTGAACCAGCTGTTCCAGAACCTGATCGACAACGCCGTGAAGTACGGTCGGCCGGGGACCGAGGTCCGGGTGATCGCCGAGCCAATCAAAATGCCCAGCGAGGCCAGCGGCCGGAGAAGGGTCAAGGGAATCGAGATCTCGGTGATCGACCAGGGCGAGGGCATCGCCCGCGCCGACATTCCACGACTGACAGAGCGCTTCTACCGGGTCGACAAGGCCCGCTCCCGCGCCCTGGGCGGCACCGGCCTCGGCCTAGCCATCGTCAAGCACATCGCGAATCGCCATCGGGGTCGGCTCACCATCGAGAGCGAGCTGGGCAAGGGCTCGCGCTTCTCGATCCAGCTTCCTTTGGCCAGGGAAACTGAAGCTCAGAGCGGCCGCAAAGCCCAGTCAGCGGCCGAATAGCTGCCGTGCAGACCTCGCGTGGTTGAGCCTGATAGGCAGGCTTTGGGCGTCAAAAAACTGTAACACAACTGTAGTAATTCCATCTTCGAGCCCTTCTAGGGTCGCAGCGACTCGGCGAGCCCCGGGGCTAGGTCAGGACTTGGCCAGGGTTTGACAGGAGCGATGCTTGTCCCCCGTTTCTTCGGGCCTCCGATGCGTTCGAAAACCTGGGAGTATATCTCGTGATCAAGAAGATCCTCGCAGTGACCATGGTCGCCGGGCTGGCGACCGCGGCCTTCGCCGCACCGTCCGCTGCCCGCGACCAGATCCGGATCGTCGGATCCTCGACCGTGTTTCCCTTTTCCACCGCCGTCGCCGAGCAGTTCGGCAAGACCACCAAGTTCAAGACCCCGGTGGTCGAGAGCACCGGATCGGGCGGCGGCATGAAGCTGTTCTGCAGCGGCATCGGCGTCGAGCACCCCGACATCACCAATGCCTCACGGCGCATCAAGTCCTCGGAGTTCGAGAACTGCACCAAGAACGGTATCAAGATCACCGAGGTAAAGATCGGCTTTGATGGCATCGTCCTGGCCAACGCCAAGGGCGGTCCCGACCTTAATCTAACCAAGAAGCAGATCTTCATGGCACTGGCCAAGGAAGTGCCGGTCGACGGGAAGATGGTCGCCAATCCTTACAAGAATTGGAGCGATATCGATCCCTCGCTGCCGAACAGCAAGATCGAGGTGTTGGGTCCGCCGCCGACCAGCGGCACCCGTGACGCCTTCGTCGAGCTAGCCATGGAAGGCGGCGCGAAGGGGTTCGAGTCCCTCGCCGCGCTGCGCAAGGAGGACAAGAAGGCTTTCCAGGCCGCGGCCCACACCATCCGTGAGGACGGCGCCTTCATCGAGGCCGGCGAGAACGACAACCTGATCGTCCAGAAGCTGGAGGCCAATCCCAACGCCATCGGGATCTTCGGCTTCAGCTTTCTCGACCAGAACGGCGACAAGATCAAGGGCGCGACGGTCGACGGCGCCCAGCCGACCTTCGAGAACATCGCCGGCGGCGAGTACGGCGTCTCGCGCTCGCTCTACTTCTACGTGAAACAGCAGCACGTCGGCGTGGTGCCCGGCATTGCCGAGTACGTGGCCGAGTTCACAAGCGACAAGGCCTGGGGCGAAGAGGGCTATCTCGTGGACAAGGGGCTGATCCCGCTGCCTGACGCCGACCGCCAGTCGGTTTCGGACGAAGCACGCAGCCTCGAGCCGCTATCCATGTAACGGGCAAAGTGACCGCCGGCAGCCGAGACTTCATACCTCGGCTGCCGGTCTTTGCCGGATTTGTTTGTTTCTTTTCGCAGCCGACATTCGTTTAAGGACCCTACGGCGCTGAGAGCCGGGCCCGCGCCGGACGAAAGAGGAAGAAGACGGGGGCAATGAGCGTCTTCGCTTTTCTGATCACCTTTGGCGTGCTTTGCGCCTTTGGCTTCTATCTCGGACGCCGCCGCGCGCTGGCCAGGGCTGGCGGCCATACGAGCACGCTGCACTCGCGGCCGCATTACTACGGCTTCTACGTCGCACTATGGTGCGGCCTGCCGGCCTTGATGGTCGCGCTTGCCTGGCTGGTGCTCGAGCCATTGATCGCGGGCTGGGTGCTCATGGCCAACCTGCCGGCAAGTGCCGCGACCATGAGCGAGGGGCAGCTCTCGCTTCTGATCACCGATATCAAGAACCTGGCCACCGGCAACTTCACCAGCCGGGCCGCAGATCCGGAGCTGGTCGCCGCCGCGGACTCCTACGCAAACTTCCGCGAGATCGGGCGAATGGCCGTCTTCGGCGCCATGCTCGCGGTCGCCATCGGCGGCCTCGGCCTTGCCCACCAGCGCGTGCTGCCGCAGCTTCGGGCCCGGAACAGCGTCGAACGGGTCGCCATGGTGATCATGCAGGTGGCGTCGACCATCGCCATCCTGACCACCATCGGCATCGTCGGATCCCTGCTGTTCGAGGCCTTGCGGTTCTTCGGGAAGGTGCCTGTGACGGAGTTCCTGTTCGGCCTGGACTGGAGCCCGCAGACGGCGCTGCGCGCCGATCAGGTCGGTGCCTCCGGCGCCTTCGGTGCGATCCCGCTCTTCGCTGGCACCTTGATGATCACCCTGATCGCGATGTTTGTCGCCGTGCCCATCGGTCTGTTCTCGGCGATCTACATGTCGGAATACGCGACTCCCAAGATCCGGGCCACGGTCAAGCCGATCCTCGAGGTCCTCGCGGGCGTGCCGACCGTTGTCTACGGCTTCTTCGCCGCCCTGACGGTCGCGCCCTTCTTCCGCAACTTCGGCGAAAGCCTGGGCCTGACCGTGTCCTCGGAATCGGCCCTGGCCGCGGGCATGGTCATGGGGATCATGATCATCCCCTTCGTTTCCTCGCTGTCCGACGACGTGATGAATGCGGTGCCGCAGTCCTTGCGCGACGGCGCCTACGCCCTGGGCGCCACCAAGGCGGAGACCATCAAGCAAGTCATCGTTCCGGCCGCCTTGCCCGGCATCGTCGGCGGCGTCCTGCTGGCGGTCAGCCGGGCGATCGGCGAGACCATGATCGTGGTCATGGCAGCCGGCCTGGCCGCCAACCTGACCGCCAATCCGCTGGAGGCGGTGACGACGGTCACGGTCCAGATCGTGACTCTTCTGGTCGGCGACCAGGAGTTCGACAGCGCCAAGACGCTGGCGGCCTTCGCTCTGGGCCTGATGCTCTTCGCGGTCACACTGGTGCTCAACGTCGCGGCCTTGCACGTGGTCCGGAAATACCGAGAGAAGTATGACTGATACCGCCGCCCCACTTTCGGACAGGATCGGGTCCAGCGCCTGGGACAAGCGGCTGCAACGCCGCTACGCCGCCGAGCGCCGTTTCCGCTTTTACGGCGCCCTCGCGATCGCCGCCGCAATCGGCGTTCTGGCGCTCTTGCTGATCAGCATCGTCAGCAAAGGCTACACGGCCTTCTGGCAGACCGAGGTCGCGCTGGAGATCACCTTCGATGGCGAGGTCATCGACCCGGAGGGCACGCGCGATCCCGAGATCCTCGCCCTGGGCGATTACCAGAGGCTGCTCCGCAACGCGATCCGCGAACGCTTCCCCGAGGTGACCGAGCGCCGGGAGCGGCGCAAGCTGAGCGGCCTACTGTCCTCGGGCGCCGATACGACACTGCGCGACATGGTGCTCGCGGATCCCGGGATTATCGGGTCGACGCAAAAGGTCTGGGTCCTGACCTCGGACGACGTCGACAGCTTCAATAAGGGCAAGATCGACCGCAATGTGCCGGAGGCCGATCGCCGGGTCAGCGACCAGGAGATTGGCTGGCTCGATGCCCTGGAGGCCGACGGCGCGCTGCGCAGCAGCTTCAACACCATCTTCTTCACCAAGGGCGACAGCCGCGAACCCGAGCAGGCGGGCATCTGGGGTGCGGTGGTCGGGTCCGCCCTGACCTTGCTGGTGACTCTGGCGCTCAGCTTCCCGATCGGAGTCCTGAGCGCGGTCTACCTGGAAGAGTTCGCGCCCAAGAACCGCTGGACCGACCTGATCGAGGTCAACATCAACAACCTGGCGGCCGTGCCCTCGGTGGTTTTCGGCCTGCTCGGCCTGGCAGTGTTCCTCGGCCCCGTGGGCCGCTACGTCGGACTGGAGCGCTCGATGCCCTTGGTCGGCGGCTTGGTGCTTGCCCTGATGACCCTGCCGACCATCATCATCGCGGCGCGCGCGGCCATCAAGGCGGTGCCGCCGTCGATTCGCGAGGCGGCCCTGGGTGTCGGCGCCTCCAAGCTGCAGGTTATGACTCACCACGTCCTGCCGCTGGCCATGCCCGGGATCCTGACCGGCACCATCATCGGCATGGCCCAGGCGCTGGGTGAAACCGCGCCGCTCCTGATGATCGGCATGGTGGCCTTCATCGTCGACATTCCGGGCTGGATCGACGATTCGGCGACCGTCCTGCCGGTTCAGATCTTCATCTGGGCCGACAGTCCGGAGCGCGCCTTCGTCGAGCGGACCTCGGCCGCAATCATGGTTCTGCTCGGGTTCCTGATACTCATGAACGCGCTCGCCGTGCTGCTGCGCAAGCGTTTTGAACGCCGCTGGTAGGAGGAGAAGTCCGATGGCCGCCGTCGAGACGACCGTCATTCCCGATCGGGTGAATACAAAGGTCACGCCCGAAGCCGAGGCTAGACCGAGCGCGGTAAAGCTGGCGAGCCGCGACGTCACCGTCACCTATGGCGAAAAGCAGGCCCTGAACGCCGTTAGCCTGGACATCAACGCCAACCAGGTGATCGCCCTGATCGGGCCGTCCGGCTGCGGCAAGTCGACCTACCTGCGCTGCCTGAACCGGATGAACGACGTGATCGAGGGCTGCCGGGTCGAAGGTCGGATCACGCTCGACGGCAAGGACATCTACGACCCCGGTCTCGATGTCGTTCAGCTGCGCGCCCGGGTCGGCATGGTCTTCCAGAAGCCCAACCCCTTCCCGAAGTCGATCTACGACAACATCGCCTACGGGCCGCGCATCCACGGCCTGGCCGACGGCCGGTCCGAACTGGATCAGATCGTCGAGACCAGCCTGCGCAAGGCGGGGCTCTGGGAAGAGGTCAAGGACCGCATGGACCAGCCGGGGACAGGCCTGTCCGGCGGCCAGCAGCAACGCCTCTGCATCGCCCGGGCGATCGCGGTCAGCCCCGAGGTGATCCTGATGGACGAGCCTTGCTCCGCCCTCGATCCCATCGCCACCGCGCGCATCGAGGAGCTCATGGACGAGCTCAGGGAAAACTACACCATCGTCATCGTCACCCACTCGATGCAGCAAGCCGCGCGGGTCTCCCAGCGCACCGCCTTCTTCCACCTGGGCGACCTGGTCGAGCAGGGCGAGACCGAGCAGATCTTCACCAACCCTCGGGACGAGCGTACCCAGGGCTACATCACCGGCCGCTTCGGTTGAGCCGCCCGGAGTCCGCGATACGGAGGTCCCCGTGACCAAGTCAGCCGAACACATCGTCAAGGCCTTCGACGAACAGCTGGAGGAGCTGCGCCGCACGATCGTGCGCATGGGCGGGATGGTCGAGGCCGAGCTCTCCGGCGCCGTCGAGGCTCTGATCCGGCGCGACAGCGAGATGGCGCGGCGGATCATCGAGTCCGACAAGGAGGTCGACGTCCTCGAGCAGAAGGTCGACGAACAAGTCATCCGCCTGCTGGCGCTGCGCCAACCCATGGCCGTCGACCTGCGGGAGGTGCTCTGCGCTCTGAAGGTCGCGACCGACCTTGAGCGCATCGGCGACTATGCCTGCAACATCGCGAAGCGGGTCATGGCGCTCAGTCAGATGCGCCCGATCAGGTCGATGCATTCGCCCAAGCGCATGGCACGCCTGGTCCAGTCTCAGATCCAGAGGGTCGTCGACGCTTATGTCGAGCGCGATGGCGAGAAGGCGCTCGAGGTTTGGCGCGGCGACGAGGAAGTCGACGAGATGTACACCAGCCTGTTCCGCGAACTCCTGACCTACATGATGGAGGATCCGCGGGACATCACGGCGGGCACCCACCTGCTCTTCGTCGCCCGCAACATCGAGCGCATCGGGGATCACGCGACCAACGTCGCGGAGTATATTTACTACCTGGATACCGGCGAGTGGATCTCCTTCGGTCGGCCGAAGGCCGATACCTCCAGCTTCTCGGTGATGGAACCGCGGGAGCCCGGTGTGGTCGAGACCCTTGAAAGCGCCCGCGGCGGAGATAAGGCCGGAAACTCTGAGGAATGAAGCCGTTGATCCTGATCGTCGAAGACGAAATCCCCCTGGTTACCCTGCTCCGCTACAACCTGGAGCGCGAAGGCTTCCGTGTCGCCGAGGCTCACGACGGCGAGGAGGCCCTGCTCGCGGTCAAGGAGGAGATCCCCGAGCTGATCCTGCTTGACTGGATGCTGCCGCATCTCTCGGGACTTGAGGTCTGCCGCCAGCTGCGCCGACAGAACGGCGCGCGCGACGTGCCGATCATCATGCTCACCGCCCGGGGCGAGGAGACCGACAAGCTGCGCGGCCTGGACAGCGGCGCCGACGACTACATCACCAAGCCCTTCTCGCCGGCCGAGCTGATCGCCCGGATCCGGGCCGTGCTGCGCCGCGCCCAGCCGGCGGTGGCCACCGAAATCCTGCAGTTCGAGGACCTCATCATGGACCTGGCGGCACACCGGGTCCGGCGCGGCGCCCGCGAGGTCCGGCTCGGCCCGACCGAGTTCCGCCTGCTGCGTCACCTGCTGCGCTCGCCCGGGCGCGTCTACAGCCGCGAGCAGCTGCTCGACGCGGTCTGGGGCCGGGACATCTACGTCGAGCCGCGCACCGTCGACGTCCACATCCGCCGCCTGCGCAAGGCGCTCAACGCCGACGAGGAGCCGGACCTGATCCGCACCGTCCGCGCCGCCGGCTACGCCCTGGACCGCCCCAACGTCGTCGCCCAGGCGTA
>JASJAL010000141.1 GCA_030067055.1 Kiloniellales bacterium
TCTTCCGCCGCTACGGCGAGCTGCGGCCGCTGCGCCCCGGCTTCTTCGAGGCCCGCCGCGACCTCTACAACCTCTATCCCTTGCTGGTCCACACCGCCCTCTTCGGCGGCCACTACGCCCGCTCGGTCGGCCGCATCGCCGACCGCTTCGTGTAGTCGTGGCTTGATCGAAGTCAATGCCGGCCGCCGGCCGGCGGCGCTAGCGTCGCGGCCATGGATCCAGAGCTTCTTCGCCGCTACGGCGGCCCGGTGCCGCGCTATACCAGCTATCCCACGGCACCGCATTTCCACCCGGGGATCACCGCCGAGACCTATCTCGGCTGGCTCGGCGCCCTGCCGTCCGAGGCGCGGCTCTCGCTCTATCTGCACGTGCCCTTCTGCGCGCAGATGTGCTGGTACTGCGGCTGCCACACCAAGGTGGCGCGGCGCTACGAGCCGGTCGCGGACTACGCCGAGAGTCTCTTGCAGGAGGCCGAGCTGATCGCCGCCGCCCTGCCGTCCGGGCCGCGCGCGGTGCAGCTGCACTGGGGCGGCGGCACCCCGACGATGCTGTCCGGCGACGACTTCCGGCGCCTGACCGACCGCCTGCGGGCGGCCTTCCGCTTCGACGACGCCATCGAGATCGCGGTCGAGGTCGATCCCCGGACTCTGGACGCCGAGAAGGCCCGGGCCCTGGCCGCAGCCGGCGTGACCCGCGCCAGCCTTGGCGTGCAGGACTTCAACGCCGCGGTGCAGCGGGCGATCAACCGGGTCCAGCCCTACGAGGTCGTGGCACGGTCGGTCGACCAACTGCGCGGTGCCGGCATCGACAACATCAACTTCGACCTGATGTACGGCCTGCCCCGGCAGTGGGTCGCCGACCTGCTGCGCAGCATCGACCTGGCGGCCAGCCTGGCACCGGACCGCATCGCGCTCTTCGGCTATGCCCACGTGCCCTGGATGAAAAGCCACCAGCGCCTGATCGAGGAATCGGAGCTGCCGAAGGAGACCGCGCGCTGGGCCCAGGCCGAAGCCGCGGCGGCCCGGCTCGAGGCGATCGGTTACCTCCGGATCGGCCTCGATCACTTCGCCCGACCCGAGGATCCTTTGGCTCGCGCCGTCGGCGAGGACCGGCTGCGGCGCAACTTCCAGGGCTATACCGACGATCCGGCCGAGGCCCTGATCGGCCTGGGCGCCTCGGCGATCGGCAGCCTGCCGCAGGGCTACGTCCAGAACGCCGTGCCGATCAAGGACTACCGCGCCGCGGTCGCGGCCGGACAGCCCGCCGTCGTGCGCGGCTGCCGTCTCAGCGAGGACGACCGGCTGCGCCGGGCGGTGATCGAGACCCTGATGTGCCGCCTGAAGGTCGACCTCGCCGGCCTCTGCGCCGGCTTCGATGCCGACCCTGCCGACTTCACCGAAGAAGTCGCGGCCCTCGACTCCATGGCGGCGGACGGCCTGGTCGAGATCGACGGCGATGAGATCCGGGTCACCGAGGCCGGGCGCCCCCTGGTCCGCTCGGCGGCGGCGGTCTTCGACCGCTACCTCAAGGCCGGCACGGCGCGGCACTCGCGGGCGGTCTGACCATCCGATAGACAAAGAGCACTGGTTTCTTTGGGCTGTCCTGCCCGGACTTGATCCGGGCATCCATCGAGCAGCGTCACCATGGATGGCCGGGTCAAGCCCGATCATGACAGCTGGAGAGAGGGGCTCGGGAGTGCGTCGCCGCTTTTCGCTGGCCCGCTAGTCCTGCCCGACCTGCATCGCGGCCATGTCCGGGGTCAGCTCGTAAACCGCTTCCTCGCTGTAGATCGAGCCGCTGGAGGACAGGAAGCTGGAGTAGAGGCTGAAGCTGTCGACTTCGAAGGGCGGCAGGCGTAGCAGGCCGTGCTGGCTGAGGAAGGCGCCCAGCTTGTCGCCGGGATTGGATTTGAAGCGTGCCAGGGTGATGTGGGGCTTGAACTTGCGCCGCTCGGGCGCCTGGCCGCTGCGCACGACCGCGGACTCGACCTTGCTCTGCAGGTGCAGCAGGCCGGGGTGCGACTCGACCCCGGCCCAGAGCTGGCGGATCCGGCGGTTGTCGCCGAAGCGATCGACGCCGGCGATGCTCAGGGGGAAGCCCGGCGCCCGGATCTCCGCCAGGGCGGCGTCGATGTCCTCGGCGTCCCGGCGGTCGACCTCGCCCAGGAAGCGCAGGGTCAGGTGCAGGTTATCCGCCGGCACCCAGCGGGCGCCCGGCAACCCGTTGCTGAGGTCGGCCAGGGCGTCCTGGATCTCTTCGGGCAGGGCGATGGCGACGAACAGACGCATGCGGCTCCCCGCTATTCATTCGGCGCGACTCGGGGTCACGGACAGGGATAGGTGTGATCCTTGTGGATTTCCTCGATTGCGTCCAGCACCTCCGCATCGAGCGTGAGATCCGCCGAGGCGATATTGGTCTCGAGCTGCGCCATCTTGGTCGCGCCGATGATCGTCGCGGTGGTGAAGGCCCGGGAGGTGACGTAAGCCAGGGCCATCTGCGCCGGGTCCAGGCCGTGCTTGGCCGCCAGGTCGCGGTAGGCCGCGATCGCCGCCTCGGCCCGCGGGCCCTGGTAGCGCCGGTTCTGCGGGTTCAGGGTCAGGCGCGCACCCTCGGGCTTGGCGCCGCCCAGGTACTTGCCGGTCAGGGTGCCGGCGCCCAGGGGTGCATAGGCCAGCAGCCCGCAGGTCTCGCGGACCGCCACCTCGGCCAGGCCAACCTCGAAGCTGCGATTGAGGAAGCTGTAGGGGTTCTGGATCGAGACGATCCGGGGTCCGCGGCCATCCTCGGCCAGCCGCAGGAGGCGCTGCACGCCCCAGGCGGTTTCGTTGGAGACGCCGACCATGCGGACCCGGCCCGATTGCACCATCGCGTCCAGGGCAGCGAGGGTCTCCTCCAGCGGCGTGCCGTCCTCCTCGGCCGTGGCGGGCGCGTAGCCCAGCCTGCCAAAGCGGTTCGCCGGCCGCTCGGGCCAGTGCAGCTGGTAGAGGTCGATGTAGTCGGTCTGCAACCGCTTGAGCGAAGCTTCCAGCGCGGCCTCGATGTTGGCCCGGTCGAGCCGCGGCTTGCCGTCGCGGATGTAGGTCAGCCGCGCGTCGGGCCCGGCGATCTTGGTCGCGACCACCACCTTGTCGCGGTTGCCGCGGGCCTTCATCCAGCTGCCGATGATCTCCTCGGTCCGGCCGTAGGTCTCGGGCCCGGGCGGCACCGGGTACATCTCGGCGGCGTCCAGGAAATTGATGCCCCGTTCGAAGGCGTAGTCCATCTGCTCGTGGCCCTCGGCCTCGCTGTTTTGCGTGCCCCAGGTCATGGTCCCGAGGCAGAGCGCGCTGACCTTGACGTCGCTTCGGCCGAGCTGGCGGTACTCCATGCTTCCCCCTTGCTGTCCTGCTGGATTGGTCTGCTGTGCGGTGGGTTTCGGCCCCAGAGTGGCGGTCTAGAGAAACAGCGCCAGGACTCCTGTGTAGCCGTAGAGCCGGTTGTTGGAGATCTCGCCGTTGGCGTAGAAGCCGGCGAGCGGCAGGTCGCCGAGCTCGTCGCGGATTAAGCGCATCTCGGCGGCGTCGGGCCCGAAGAGGTTCGCGCCGCGGGCGATGCAGGAGAAGTAGAGGGCGGCGCGCGGCGGTCCCTGGAGCCTCCGCTTGACCTGGTCCAGCATCCGCTTGAGGTCGGTCCGGGCGGCGGCCTCGTCGCGGCGGCAGAACAAGATATCCTGGCCGGACTCGACGATCTCGCCGACCGCCAGCCAGCCCTGCTCGGCGTCGATGCCCATCAGGTTGCGGACCATGTAGTCCCCGGTGTCGCTGCCGGCCACCGGAAAGGCCACCATGGTGTTGGCGTCGGCCGGGCTGAGGTCGGACGCGGTCTCGACGCCGAGGTCGTCGAGCAGGACGTCCAGGGCGGGCTGCCCGTCGATAGCGATGACGATGTTGCGCTCGGCTGCGGTGATCCGGCGGCTCGGCCCGATCGGCTGGCAGCCCTGGGAGAGGCCGGTGGCGACGTCGAGTCCGGCACTGAACAGCACGCCGGAGAGCCCGCCCTCGGAGACCCCGTCGGCGAGCTGCACGATCCCGTTGCGGCTCGCCGAGAGGCCGCCGACCAGGAAGGCCGAGGTATCGCCGGACAGGTCGTCGATCAGGTGGGGCAGCAGCGGGTTGCGCGGGTCGCCGTGGACCACCCCGAAGAGCGGCGGGTTGCGGCTCAGCCAGCCGTCGCAGCTGCGATGGAAGTCCTCCAGGTTCTGGGTCACCGGCTGGAAAACCTGGAAGCTGGCCTCCGGGAAGCGGCCGACCAGCAGCGAGACCGCCGGCTGGTCGTAGATCTCGACGCCGCTGCCGGCGACGCCGAATCCGGTCGTGCCGACCCAGTGCGTGATTCCGGTGGACCGGCGCAGTAGCTCGACCAGGCTTTCGGTATGGCCGGCCAGCGGATCGGTGGCGTAGAGGAATCCGAGGTTGGCGCCCGTCGGCACCTCGCCGAGGGCCTCGACGCAGGCCGTGGCTGTGCCGCTCCAATCGCTGCCGCTGGCATAGGCGGCCTTGAAGCCATCGGCGGCCGTGGCGCCGGCCTCAGCCATCGGAGCCCCGCGCCTGTGCGGCGTCGATCAGGGGCCGCAGGGTCGGCAGAATGGCCTCGACGATCACCGCAACCCCGGCGCCGTTGGGGTGCAGACCGTCCGGCTGGTTGAGGTCCGGCTGCATGGCGACGCCGTTGAGAAAGAAGGGATAGAAGGCCACGTCGTGTTCTTCAGCCAGCCTGGGAAACACCGCGTCGAACTCCGCAGCGTACTCGGCGCCAAGGTTGCGCGACGCCAGCATGCCGGTCAACAGGACCGGCAGACCCTCGGCCTTCAGCCGGCTCAGGATGGCGTCGAGGTTGCGGTAGGTTTCGGTCGGCTCCAGGCCGCGCAGCATGTCGTTGCCGCCCAGGGTCACCAGGACCAGATCCGGATTGTCCGACAGCGCCCAGTCAAGCCGGGAGCGGCCCGCCGCCGTGGTGTCGCCGGAGTTGCCGCCATTGATCACCGTGACGTTCCGGCCTTCGGCGCGCAGGGCCGCCTGCAGCTGGGCCGGGAAGGACTGGTCGGCCGGCAGGCCGTAGCCGTGGATCAGGCTGTCGCCAAAGGTCAGAAGCTTGATCGGTTGCGCCGATGTCGAGGGCGCCTGAATCAAAAGACCGCCGAGGAGCAGCAGCACGGCCAGCACAAAGCCCTGGCCGCGGAACCCTGCTGGGCGCCGGCTGCGGGGAGTCTCGACGGAGGCGGCCGGAATCACCATGACTTCTGCGCAGATAAGGCCAAAATCGCGCCGCTTCAAGCGGCACACCCTTGCGGCCGCCATTGATTCATGCCGCCTTGCCGCCATATGCCCTTCATCTTTTCGCGCTGGACTGCGTAGGAAGCATTATAACGTAAGCTCCGATCGCGCAGGAGACAGCCGCCATGACGGGAGAAAAGCTTTGCAGGACAACATGATCCGGCTTGCCGGCGTGCAGCTGACCCTGCCCAGCAGCGCCGGACCGGTCGAAATCCTGCGCGGTCTGGACCTCGACATCGCTCCCGGCGAGACGGTCTCGGTGGTCGGGCCCTCCGGCTCCGGCAAATCGACCATGATGATGCTGATCGCCGGCCTGGAGCGGCCGAGCCAGGGCCTGGTCGAGGTCGCCGGGGCGGATCTCTCCGACCTCGACGAGGACGGCCTGGCGCGGTTCCGGCGCGACAACATCGGCATCGTGTTCCAGGACTTCCACCTGATTCCGACCATGAACGCCCTGGAGAACGTGGCCGTGCCCCTGGAGTTCGCGGGCCGGGCCGACGCCTTCGACGTCGCCGCCGAGAGCCTGCGCGCCGTCGGCCTGGGGCACCGCCTGAGCCATTACCCGGGGCAGCTTTCGGGCGGCGAGCAGCAGCGCGTGGCCCTGGCCCGGGCCTCGGCGCCGGCGCCCAAGCTGCTGCTGGCCGACGAGCCGACCGGCAACCTGGACGGCGAGACCGGCCGGCAGGTCATCGACCTGCTGTTCGGTCTGCAGGCCCAGCACGGCAGCACCCTGATGCTGATCACCCATGACCCGGGTCTGGCCGAGCGCTGCAGCCGGCGAGTCCGGATTCAGGACGGCCTGATCGTCGATGCCGGCCTGGCCGTCGCCCAGCCGGCGGACGGCCGGGCAGCCCAATGACCCATGGCAAGCAAAGCGGCAGCAAGCTGAGAGGCGGATTTGCCGCCTGGGGGCTGTCATGGCGCCTGGCACAGCGCGAGCTGCGCAGCGGCCTGACCGGGTTCCGCGTCTTCCTCGCCTGCCTGTTCCTCGGCGTGGCCGCGATCGCCGCGGTCGGCTCGGTCTCCTCGGCCCTGCTCGACGGGTTGCGTCAAAACGCCCGGACCATCCTGGGCGCCGACCTGGAGGTCCGTCTGGTCCATCGCGAGGCCAAGCCCGACGAACTGGCCTTCCTTGAAACCCAGGGCGAGCTCGGCCGCATGATCCGTCTGCGGGCCATGGCCCGCGGCGAGGCACCGGAGGCGCGGCGCAAGCTGATCGAGCTGCGCGGGGTCGACGACAGCTATCCCTTCTACGGCGAGACCCTGCTCGAGCCGGCGATGTCCCTGGACGAGGCCCTGGGGCCGCGCGACGGGGTCTACGGCATCGCGGTCGAGCCCAGCCTGCTCGCCCGCCTCGGGGTTACGCTGGGCGACCGGTTGAAGATCGGCGAGACGGTCTTCGAGCTGCGCGCGCAGCTCGCCGCCGAGCCGGACCGCGCCTCGCGCAGCTTCCTGCTCGGGCCCGGCGCGATCGTCGATCTCGAGGGCCTGGTCGAGACCGAGCTGATCCAGCCGGGCAGCCTGGTCTACCACTACTACCGCCTGCGCCTGCCGCCGGGCGAAACCGCGGCCGCGGTCAAGGCCCGGCTCGACGAGGGTTTTCCGGCGGCGGGCTGGCGCCTGAGGGATCCGCAGGAGGCGGCCCCCGGGATCCGCCGCTTCCTGCATCGGGTGACCCTGTTCCTCAGTCTGGTCGGCCTGACCGCGCTGCTGGTCGGTGGGGTCGGGGTCGGCAATGCGGTGCGCAGCTACCTGGACTCGCGCAGCGGCACCATCGCGACCCTGAAGTGCCTGGGGGCCTCCGGCCGGCTGATCTTCCGCTGCTACCTGCTGCAGATCATGGCCCTGGCCCTGGTCGGTGTCGCCGCCGGGCTGGCCGTCGGCGCCGTGGCGCCCTACCTGGTCGACGCCTTCGTCGGCGATTCCCTGGGCTGGCGCGCCAGCCTCGGAGTCCATCCCGGGCCGCTGATCAAGGCGGGCGTCTTCGGGCTGATGACCGCCCTGACCTTCTCGCTCTGGCCCCTGGCCCGGGCCCAGAGCATCGCCCCGGCCGCCCTGTTCCGCGACCTCGTCTTGCCGGCCCGGGGCGCGGTGGCGCCGGGCGCGCGGCTGGCGGTCGCGGTCGCCGGCCTGGCCCTGGCCGCCCTGGTCTTCTTCGGCTCCACCGACCGGGCGATCGCGCTCTGGTTCATCTTCGGCACCCTGGCCAGCTTCGCGCTCTTTCGCCTGGCCGGCCTCGCGGTGGTGCGCCTGGCCCGGCAGGTGCCGCGGCCGCGCCGGCCCGGCCTGCGCCTGGCCCTGGCCAACCTACACCGGCCGGGCACGCCGACCCCCAGCGTCGTGCTGTCCCTCGGCATCGGTCTGACCGTGCTGGTCGCGATCGCCCTGGTCGAAGGCAACCTGGCCCGCCAGATCGACCGCAGCCTGCCGGAGGAGGCCCCGGCCTTCTTCTTCATCGATATCCAGCCCGACCAGGCGGAGCCCTTCGAGGCCCTGGTCCGGGCCCAGCCTGGGGTTCGCGACCTGGAACGGGTGCCCATGCTGCGCGGCCGGATCACGGGCGTGAACGGTGTCTCGCCGGAGAGCCTCCAGATTTCGCCCAACGTCGCCTGGGTGTTCCGCGGCGACCGCGGCCTGACGTGGAGCCGCGAGGCGCCGCCGGGAACCAAGCTGGTGGACGGCGACTGGTGGCCGGCGGACCACGCCGGCCGGGCCCTGGTCTCGCTCGATGCCGAGGTCGGGGAGGCCCTGGACCTGGGGCCCGGCGACGCCCTGACCGTCAACATCCTGGGCCGAGACGTCGACGTGGAGATCGCCAACCTGCGGCGGATCGACTGGGGCTCGCTGGGGATCAACTTCGTCATGGTCTTCTCGCCAGGCGTCCTGGAGGGCGCGCCCCAGACCCAGATCGCCACGGTTCGGGTCGACCCCGAGGCCGAGGACGGTCTGGAGCAGGCGATCGCCGACGGCTTCGCCAACGTCTCGGCGATCCGGATTCGCGAGGTGCTGCAGACCGTCTCCGAGCTGATGGGCCGGCTCAGCCTGGCGGTCCGGGCCATCGCCGGGCTGACCCTGGTCGCCGGGGTCCTGGTCCTGGCCGGGGCGATCGCCGCCGGCCGGCTGCGCCGGCGCTACGACGCCGTGGTCCTCAAGGTGCTGGGCGCCGCCCGGCGCACCGTCGCCGGGGCCTTCATCATCGAATACGGCCTGCTGGGCGCCCTGACCGCTAGCATCGCCGCGGTCCTGGGCAGCCTGGCCGCCTATCTGATCCTGACCTACGTGATGCGGGTCGATTTCATCTTCATCGCCCCGGCCGTGATCGTGACGGCCGCCCTTGGGACTCTGGTCACACTCCTGGTCGGCTTCCTAGGAACCTGGACCGCGCTGTCCCAGAAAGCCGCCCCGTTGCTGCGCAACGAGTGAAGGATAAATCCATAGTCTGTGTGCGGAAATGTGAATTGTTACACAGATTTAATGACAAATGCCGGGCGACTTTCCATTGATTCTTGACGCCCGAAGGACGATATTTTGGGCGACGGTTTCACCTTTGTAGGGATGCGAGCAGATGTCCTTTAATCCGAACCCGAGCACGGTGACGCGCACCCGGGCAGATGCGGCCGAAATCGATGCCGGTCTCCGGAGTTACATGCTGCGCGTTTACAACTACATGGCGCTGGGCGTCGCGTTTACGGGCGCGGTATCGCTCTTCGTCGCTTCGACGCCTGAAATTCTCTTCGCCGTAGCCGGCACGCCGCTGTTCTGGGGCGTTTTCATCGGCATCCTCGGCCTTGGCTGGTTCGCGCCGCGCCTGATGATGTCCGGCAGCATGGTCACGGCGCATGTGTGCTTCTGGATCTATGCCGGCCTCTGGGGCATCGGTATCGCGCCGATGCTCTACTACGTCGGCGTCATGCAGGGCGCGCCAGAGGACGTTGCCAGAGCCTTCTTCATCGCGACCGCGACCTTCGGCGGCATGAGCCTGCTGGGCTACACCACGAAGAAGAACCTCAGCGCTTTCGGGACCTTCTTTGCGATGGCGACCATCGGCCTGCTGATCGCGATCCTGGTCAACGCCTTCCTTGTGCAGAGCTGGGGCTTCGAGCTGATCCTCTCGATCGGCGTGGTCTTGGTCTTCGCGGCCCTGACGGCCTACGAGACCCAGGTCATAAAGAACATGTACTACGAGTCCGATGGCAGCGACGTCGCGACGCGCAAGGCGATCTTCGGCGCCTTCATGCTCTACGGCTCCTTCGTCACGATGTTCATCTGGATCCTGAACCTTCTGAGCTTGTTCCGCGAGTAGCCCTCGCCGGAAAGTCTCCTCAAGAACAAAGCCCGGGCCTCAGCGCCCGGGCTTTTCCTTTGTGCGCAGTGCGGCCTTCAGACGCAGCGGCCGCCGTCGACCTCCAGGCAGGCGCCGGTGATGAACTCGGCCTCGTCGGAGGCCAGGAAGAGCGCCGCCGCGGCGATGTCGTCCGGCTCGCTCATCCGGCCGAGCGGGATGGTGGCGATGAACTTCGCCCGCAGCTCCGGGGTGTCCGGGGCGCCCAGGAAGGTCTCCAGCATGCCGGTCGC